>JANOZA010000037.1:0-4296 GCA_031429155.1 Verrucomicrobiota bacterium
GATCTCCACTGCATGGGCCTCGGCGTCCACGTTCCGTGGCTCCGACAAGCGTGGCGGTGCGAACGGTGCCCGCATTCGTCTGGCCCCCCAGAAATTCTGGGCCGTGAATCAGCCTGCCCAACTGGGCAAGGTGCTCGAATCCTTGGAAGGCATTCAGAGCGCCTTCAACAGTTCGGCAACCGACGGAAAGAAGGTGTCGCTCGCCGACCTCATCGTGCTGGCCGGATGCGCGGGCGTCGAGCAAGCGGCGAAAAATGCCAGTCACGACGTCACCGTGCCATTCACTCCGGGCCGCATGGACGCCTCGCAGGAGCAAACCGATGTCGAGTCCTTCGCCGTGCTCGAACCCATCGCGGACGGTTTCCGCAATTACCTCAAAGGCAAATACAGCGTCTCCGCCGAGGAGCTGCTCATCGACAAGTCGCAACTGCTCACGCTCACCGCACCGGAAATGACGGTGCTCATCGGCGGCATGAGAGTCTTGAACACCAGCCCCGACGGCGCACAGCACGGCGTCTTCACGGCGAAACCGGAAACCCTGACCAACGACTTCTTCGTGAACCTGCTCGACATGAGCACGGAGTGGAAGCCGGTCTCGCCCTGCGGGAACGCCTTCGCTGGCCTCGACCGCAACAGTGGTCAACCGAAGTGGACCGCCACCCGTGTCGATCTCGTCTTCGGTTCCAACTCCGTGCTCCGCGCCCTGGCGGAAGTCTATGGCACCGCAGACTCGCAGGAACAGTTCGTCCACGACTTCGTGGCTGCATGGAACAAGGTCATGAGCCTTGATCGCTTCGACCTCGCGTAATTCCCGAAGCCCGGCCTGAAAGCGCGCCCCCGGATCCCAATCAGGTCCGGGGGCGTTTTCGTTTGTACAGCCGAGGCCCTGCATGGCCTTCCGAAATCGCTAGTTGATCTCGCTGCTCCCCGCACGCACAGGATTGACCGGCTTCGGCGGACGGGTAACGCTGATGATATTCGCCCGCACTGCTTCATGCCGCTCACAAACAGTTCTCCGCCAGCCTTGAAGATCGCGCTGTTTCGCTCGCTTTTCCGGGGGCGTGAGGAGGTACATCCCCGACGCTTCGAAAATTCCAGGACAGGCAAGGCCGGTTACTCGCCGGTGTGTGGCAATGAATGGGTGCGCGGCGTGTGTGAAAAGCCACGGATCAAATGCGGCGACTGCCCGCATCAGCGCTGGCTGCCTGTGACCGACGAGGTCGTGCGCTGGCATTTGTCAGGATGCGATGATCGCGGGCGCGATTGTGTGATCGGAGTGTACCCGATGCTGCTGGATGAACGCTGCTTCTTCCTCGCGGTTGATTTTGATGAGGGCGGTTGGGCGGCTGATGCCAGTGCGTATCTCGACACCTGCGCGCAATTGAAAATCCCGGCGGCACTGGAGAGATCACGCTCGGGTGAGGGTGGTCATGTGTGGATATTCTTCCCGGAGGCGGTCCCGGCGTCACTCGCGCGAAAACTCGGCGCGCATGTGTTGACGGAAACGATGGAACGCAGGCCGGATGCGGGATTGAAATCGTATGACCGCTTCTTTCCGAATCAGGACACACTGCCGCGTGGCGGGTTTGGCAATCTGATCGCGCTGCCTTTGCAAAAGGCCGCGCGCGAGAAGGGAAACAGTCTGTTCGTTGATGGAAACATGGAGCCGTATGCGGACCAATGGGAATTTCTCTCGGGCATGGAGCGGATGTCGCCTCAGCGTATTGAAGCCATTGTTCGTGAGGCGGAGGGACGCGGGCGGGTCGTCGGTGTTCGGATGGCGTTGCCTGATGATGAGGATGACAGCACGCCCTGGAGTCTCCCGCCGTCCCGCCGCCGCGACAGTCTGCCTGTTGGCGACATGCCGAAGGCAATCGACGTGGTGCTGTCTGATCAAGTGTATGTGCCAAAGGCGCCGCTTCCGCCCTCCCTGCGAAACGCGCTGATGAGGCTGGCTGCGTTTCAGAATCCCGAATTTTACAAAGCGCAGGCGATGCGTCTGCCGACGTATGACAAGCCTCGCATCATCGCGTGTGCGGAGGATCATCCCGGGCACATCGCCCTGCCCCGCGGATGTCTCGACGAGGCGCTGGACTTGTTTCAAACGCTGAAGATCAAGCCGCAGGTCCGCGATGAACGCTTCGCCGGGCGGGCACTTCAAGTCACGTTCAACGGCACGCTGCGCCCGGATCAACAGCGAGCGGCACCGGCGATGCTGAACCACGATTTCGGTGTGCTCTCGGCAACTACGGCCTTTGGCAAAACCGTGCTCGCCGCGTGGCTGATCGCGCAGCGCGGTGTGAATACCCTGGTGCTGGTGCATCGCCAACAGTTGATGGAGCAATGGGTGGAGCGGTTGAGTCAGTTCCTTGGCTTGAGCGCGAAGGAGATCGGGCGCTGGGGCGGCGGAAAGAAGAAGCTCACAGGCAACATTGACGTCGCGCTGATGCAAAGTTTGGTGAGAAAAGGAATGGTGAACGACCTTGTCGCGGACTACGGCTACATCGTGGTGGATGAATGCCACCATCTCTCCGCCCACAGTTTTGAAATGGCGGCGCGGCGTGCGAAGGCAAAGTTCGTGCTCGGCCTCTCGGCCACGGTCGCGCGGAAGGATGGACATCATCCCATCATCTTCATGCAATGCGGCCCCGTGCGACATCGTGTCGATGCCCGGCAGCAGGCCGCAGAGCGACCGTTCACTCATGAAGTGCTGGTGCGGCCCACGGGCTTCTTTCCAAGCGGAGAGCAAGAGGAAGACAAGCGCATGGAGTATCAGCGTCTCTGCGCCGCAGTGATGAATTCCGAGTCGCGCAACCAACTCATCGTCACCGAGATCATGCAGGCCGTGAAGGCCGGGCGCTCGCCCGTGGTGCTCACGGAACGCACCGGGCATCTCGAGATGATCGCCTCGCAATTGCGGCCTCACGTTATCCACGTCATCACCCTGCAGGGCGGCATGGGGCGGAAGTCGCTCAACGCAGCGCTCGATCATCTCAAAACGATCCCGGCCAGTGAGAGTCGCGTTATGATCGCCACCGGACGCTTCATTGGCGAAGGCTTCGATGACTCGCGGCTCGACACCCTGTTTCTCACCATGCCCGTCTCATGGCGCGGCACCATCGCGCAGTATGTGGGGCGGCTCCATCGCTTGCACGACGGCAAGCGAGTGGTGCAGGTTTATGATTATGCCGATCTGGACGTGCCGATGCTCTCCCGCATGTTCGACAAGCGCTGCGCTGGCTATGAAGCCGTGGGCTACACGATCCTGCTGCCCGCGAGCGCACTGCCTGGCTGGCCCGTCGAAGTGCCGCTGCCCATTGATCCGCAATGGAAGCAGGACTACGCCGCGAGCGTGAAGCGACTCATTCGCGACGGCGTGGATCACACCCTCGCTCAACTCTTCGTCCACATCGCCCGACCCTTCGCTGCCGATGCCGGGAATGCCGGCCGGGCCCGCAGTGCGAGTGAGGCGTTCATCTTTCGCCGCTTCGAGTCGCTGCCCGAATTCAAAGGCCGCTTCCGCCTCAATGAGAAGCTGCCTTTCCCTTTCGATGACCGTGGTCAGACCGAAGTTGATCTGCTCTGCGCGGAAACCAGGCTGGTCATCGAAATCGACGGTGCCCAGCATCTCGGCGATGCCGCGGCCTATCGCCGGGATCGCCGCAAGGATGCGCTGCTCCAGGCGAACGGTTACTTCGTGCTCCGGTTTCTTGCCGATGATCTTGGCAAGCATCTCGATGAGGTCTTGGACACGGTGCTGAGAGTGATGGCGGCGCGGGGGCGCAGATGATTCATGACTCCCTCACCGCTGGCCCAGCACCCGTTCGCATTCGGTGATGAGCAGGGATTGGAGCGTGGCCTCCGCATTGTCTGCCTTCGCTGAAACGGACCTGCTGCGTGTCCTGCCTGCCACCTTCGGCTCCGTCGTCATCACGGCGTCCGTGCATCACGAGTGCCGGCATCCCCGGGCGCCAACACACTTGCAAGCATGGATCGGACAGCCGCCGGCATCGCTGCGCATCGTTCCTGATCCGGATTCTCTTTTGCCGGAAACCGACAGCCTCGGCAACGGTGAGGCTTCCGCCATTTCTCTCGCGTGGGAACACCGACAGGACTCCCGCCTCATCCTCGACGAACGATGGGGCCGCCGCGTCGCCCAGACCCTCGGACTGCCTGTCATCGGCGTGGTGGCCATCTGCGCCGAAGCTGCCAACCGCGGCCTGGTGGATTTCGACGACGCACTCCGGCGCCTGCGCGCTGCGGATTTCCATCTCTCGGATGCCGTCATCGCCGAAG
>JANOZA010000038.1:0-3896 GCA_031429155.1 Verrucomicrobiota bacterium
CCGCCACCGAATGGCAGGACCTCCAAGCCCAGTATCAGCGATGTACCCTCGTGGCCGGGCTTGGCGAAGGGAACGGACTGGACAATCCCAACGAGTGGAACAACGCCGAGGGTCTGGCGGCGACCAGCGCCGAGCTTTCCGAGCCACACTCGGCAATGGCGGACATCCACGGCCGCATTTTTGTCGCCGACAAAAACGCCCACGCCATCCGCCGCATAGACCCAGACGGTACCATCCATACGGTGGCCGGCATGAACCTGAACGAGTTGCCCGGCGCGACGACGAACGCCGGCTACAACGGTGACGGTCCTGCGAGGCAGCGCCTCCTCAATGGCCCACAGCACGCCTACGTCATGCCGGACGGCACCTTCTATGTGCTCGACAGTGGAAACCGCCGCGTCCGGCGCGTAAACGGCGCAGGCCTGATGACCACCGTCATCACTGACTTCACATCACTCAACCGCGGCCTCTGGGTGCGGCGAGACGAGGCGCTGATCTATTATTGCACCGACACCGAATTGAAGCGCTGGACTCCCGGAAATCCCGGGTTCGTAGTCGCCCGCGGATTTATCGCGACCGGCAACATAGACGTGGATCTTGCGGGGAATATCTACGTCACCGACCGCCTCAAATCCGCCGTCTATCGTGTGCCTTCCAGCTACAACGGAGCCACGGTGACAGCGGCCATGATCGTCGCCGGCACGGCCGACACCAAGGACAGCGGTAACTCCGAAAGCGGCGATCCGGCTACCGAAGTGGGGCTTCTGGAAGTGCGGGGGATCGCGTTCCATCCTCTCGGCGGCTACTTCCTCGCGACACACGGCGGCGGTGACATCTGGTACGTGGGCGTGAACGGAGAGGCGCGCCTTTTCATCCGCGGAGACAAGCGCGAATCCCACGACGACTCCTTTGCCGTGCCGGCCACCAGCGAGAATGAAATCAGTGAGCCCCGCTCGGTAACCGTCAGTCTGGCCGGTGATGTAATCATCGCGAGCAACGACGTCGGCTACATTCGCGTCGTACGCAATATCCTCCCCCGCCCCGCTGCACCCGTGTGGGACCAGTTGGCGTTCCTTCCCGGCACCGGAATGAGACTGCGCTGGCGATCCGGGCCGGAGAGTTTGTATCTGATCGAACACTCCCCCAACCTCCTATCCGGCAGTTGGAACAGTCTCCCGCTGCTGCCCTCCGGCGGCACTCTCACGGAATTCACCGACACGACGGCCCCGCTCAATCCGCGCCGATACTACCGCCTGCGCGGCCTTCGCGCCTGGCCCAATTGAGGCGATTCATGCCTTAAACAGCCGGAAGTCCTGGAAACGCGGCCCTTCTGGTGCCATCGGGCGTTGACCGTGCCATCCACCCCTACAGTCTCCCGCCCTCCGATTCCCCTGACCCGCTTTGCGTGGCTCTCGGTAGCGGCAGCCGTTATTACATTCCTGCTCAAGCTGTCGGCATGGTATTTGACGGGCTCAGTAAGCATGCTCTCGGATGCGCTGGAGTCGCTGGCCAATCTGGCAGCCGCATTTTTCGCCGTCGCGTCCCTGACCGTGGCCGCGCGGCCTGCGGATGAAGAACACGCCTATGGGCATTCCAAGGCGGAATACTTTGCCAGCGGTGTGGAGGGCGCACTTATTATGGCCGCGGCCGCCGGCATCGGGTGGGCCGCGGTGGAGCGATTGTTCCATCCTCTTGCCTTGTCTGGCGTGGGATCCGGCCTCGCTGTTTCCGCCGTGGCCTCAGTCATCAATCTGGCCGTCGCCCGCGTGCTTTTCAAGGTTTCCCGGGCCCGGCGCTCCCCTGCTCTGGGAGCCGATGCCAAACACCTCATGACGGACGTGTGGACGAGCGTGGTGACGCTGGCCGCTGTCGCCGTCGCGGCTCTCACCGGATGGCCCTGGCTGGATCCCGTGTTCGGACTGCTGCTCGCAGGGCACATCGTCGCCACAGGAATCAAGCTCGTGCACCAAAGCGCTCTGGGACTGATGGATACCGCCGTTCCCGCTGCGGACCTCGCGACGATCAAGCACGTCCTGTCCGGCCTGGAGCCGGAGGGTCTGCAATATCACGCCCTGCGCACCCGGCAGGCCGGAGCCCGCTGCTTCATGTCGCTGCATCTCCTCGTGCCCGGCGCATGGAGCGTGAAGCAAGCCCATGACCGGGCCGAAGCCCTGGAACTCGCGCTTCGCGCCGCCGTGTCTCAATTAAACGTGATTACCCACATCGAACCGATCGAGGATCCATTGTCGCTCATTGATGCACGGCTGGATCGGGAACCTGCGCCCGGCCAGGGAGGCTGACACCGGGTCTGATCCAGCCTGAGACGGTTTGCATTTCGACATGCGAAACGATGCAGGCGGAAATGGCGAAAAAATTGTGGCCGGAGCGCGCTCAGCCTGCTATCCTCCATTCGAAATTTAACGCCTTCACTGTCATGAAGAAACCATTCCTGTTCCTGCTTCCGTTGATTTCGTTGCTGTGCTCAGCCAGCGCGCAGACAACGTTGCCTATTGTCTTCGTCACCCAGGTGCCTCCACAGGGGAATTCAGAGACGGTCACCAGCATTGGAAACAATCACCTGCCCGGCGTCGCCTCGGCACCACGCGGCGGGGACTTGATGATCCGCTACACCGACGGCAGCATCCGGTTTCTCACCAGAGAGGCGGGTTATGGGCGGAACGTCCCTGATCAGGGAATTGGCGCCATCGCAGTACGCGACCCGCACATTCACTGGAGCGGGCAGCGCATCCTTTTCAGCATGGTGGTGAACAGTGCGAATCCCGAGGCGGACCGCTGGCAGTTGTATGAGGCTACGGGCTTCGAGCAAAACGGCACGGTGCAAATCACCCGCGTGGCAAACCAGCCGGCGGCGTTCAACAATATACAACCCTGCTACGCGCCGGACGACCGCATCATCTACGTGAGCGATCGCACACTCGACGGCACCCTGGCCACCTGGCCGGCGCTGGACGAAAAGGGACAGGGTCGCATTAACACCGGGCTGTGGTCGCTCAATCCGCAGACAGGAGATGTCTTCCACATGGAGCACTCACCATCAGGCTCGTTCGATCCTTTTGTGGACAGTTACGGACGCGTGCTCTTCACCCGCTGGGACCATTTGCAGCGCGATGAAAAGGTGAACAGCGCCATCGCCTTCGACTACAGTTCGGAATCGGCGAACGCGACCTATCAGCCGGGAGTCTTCAGCGAATCGTTTCCGGAACCGCTCAATGGAAGCGGTGCGGACCTCGGTCTGCGATTCGACCTCTTCATGCCCTGGACCGTGAACCCCGACGGCACCGAACTCGTGACCCTCAACCATGTGGGCCGCCACGAGTTCTCGCCGGTCGCCCTGCGTTCCCGCATGGATTCAAACCTCACGGATCTCGATGTTTCTCCAGTTCCTACGACAACAATCCGCGCCGGATCTCTCATGCAACTCACCGAGCACAACATGATCAAGGGTCGTATCTATGGCACCGACGCGATCTTTAACGGACTTTCTGCCGGCCGCATTGTCCACATTTTGAGCGGCACGCCCACAGTGAATCCTTCCTCCATGCGACTCCGCCTGAGTTCCGGGAGCGGCATCCTCCGTGATCCCGCGGTAATTACGGGCGGCAAGCTGATTGTCAGTGCGGCCAACGCACCCCTCGCCCCAAACGGCACCACACTTGATCTCGGCTCCGCGTCTTACGCCAGTGAAGCAGGTGCCGCGGCGGTACCGCCTGTGGTGGATCCGAATGCGAGGCTGGATGTGATGAATCCATTCCTCCTTCGCCTCTCCACCGCTCCAGCGAGCCTGATTACGAACTTGACTTTCCCCATCGTCCTGGTTCCCAACGCCGTGGAGGTGACGGTAATCAACCACGACCACAATCAGACACAGACTTTCA
>JANOZA010000039.1:0-2173 GCA_031429155.1 Verrucomicrobiota bacterium
CGCCGCCGCCGGTGGCGAGCAGCCGGCCATCGGAGGAGAAACTCAGCGCAGTGATGCGGTCAGCGAAAATGGCGGCATCGTCCGCGCTGCCGATGGTGCGTTCGAGTTGCCAGGCGCGGCGTTGCGGCAGGAGGGCAGTCTTCTTGTCTGCGCGGACAGCGAGGAACTGTTCACCTGTGGCGGTGATCAGCGAAGAGCCGGGGAGTTCTGCCGTATCGCACAGCGCGCCGGAATCAAGGCTGTGCCACTGCGCCCGTCCGCCATCGAGGGCGAGCAGGATGGTGTGGCCATCGGCGCAAACGGTGGCGCATTTCACGGCGGGAAAGGGAGTGGCTGCCGCTTTCTTCACCGGCTCCAAATTGGCCTGCACCTCCGTCAGCGCGGTTTGTGCAGCGGTGAGCGCTGCGTCGGCGGCGACACGCGCCTGCTGAGCCTGGCCGGCGAGTCGCACAGTGAGTTCGGCATTGGTGCGGGCGTTGGTGAACGCGCGCTCGGCGGCGACGGCTTCCTTGCCGGATTTGTCGGCGGCTTCCTTGCGTGCTTTGTCTTCTGGCAGGACGCGGAGAGCGTCGGCGGCAGCACGTGCGGTGTCTTGCTTCCGCTGCCAGTCGGCGCGGGCCTTCTCCATCGCCTCATGCGCTGTCTTTACGCCTTCCGTTTCCTTGTTCGCGGCCTCGGTGGCAGCAGTGGCGCGGGCTTTGCGGGCATCGACCTGACGCTGGGCTGACTGCACGCGGCGTTCCGCAGCAGGGACCTGTTTCGCCAGCGGGTGCTCGCAGGTTACGTCACGCAGGTTCTTCCCTGAGGCTGCATCGAAGACGTGCAGCACGGCATCGCCACTGCCCCAAACGATGGAGGTGCCTTCTTTTTCAGCGGGGGTGCAGAACGCAGGCGCTTTGTCTGTCAGGCGAAACTCGCCCATGGGCTTCGGGGCCGCTGCCGGTGTGGAGACTACCGCAGGGGTGTCGCCGGGAAACGGATAAACGCGCAACATCCCGTCGTTTCCTGCTGCTGAGAGCAGCGTGCCGTCTTTGAGAAAGCAAAGCGCAGTCACCGGCACGGGCGATTCTGTCCGGTGCACGACCGACCCGTCGGCCACGCTCCACACGCGCACGCTGCGATCCTCTGCCGCCGACACGATCCACAGTGCATCCGGAGAAATGGCGAGTGCGCGCACCGCCGTCGTATGGTCCTTGAGTTCCTTTGCCTGTGGCTTCTCCGCGCTGCTGTCCCACAACCAAACGCGGCCCGCCGCATCACCCGCGGCGGCCACTTTGCCGGACGCTGCGAGACAGGTGGCGGCGTCGGCCAGCGTGGCGCTTTCACGCTGAGTCACAGGCGAACGGCGCCAGAGCCGCACGGTGCGATAGCCGCCGGTGGCGAGGAGGTCGTCGCCTCCAAAGGCGAGAGCCATGACGGCATCGCGATCTGCAGCGGGTTTGTCTTTATAGAGTTCCAGCTTCGCCAGTTCCGGATCAATAAGGCTGCCGAGGGGCGTGCCGGTGGCGACATCCAGCAGCGTGACCTGATTCCCCCGCGCCGCTGCCGCGATGCTGCCCCCGGGAGAAAGCGCCACCGCCGTCACCGGCTGGACTCGGCTGGAAGTTCCGCGCCATGCCACTGGTAAAGCGGTCGCCGGCCCGGTGCCTTTCATCCCCTGGTCTATCCACAGCTTGAGCAGGCCAAGTTCGTCGGCGGTTAGATTCACAGCGTTCACCTTGTTGTCAGGAGGCGGCATCGCCTCGTCGTCTTTGTGCGACGCAAACTTCAACAGCAGGCTCTCCGCTCCGCGTCCTGCGACCGCCGCTGGACCATTCTCGCCGCCCTTCAGAATCAGTTCAGGTGTCTCCAGATTCAGCCCGGCTTTGGCCTTGGTGGAGTTGTGGCAGGCGAGGCAGTTGCGTTTGAAGACTGGATAAATCTCGCGGGCGAAATCCACGGGGGCTTCGCGCTTGATCTCGGAAACCGGGAGCGCCGCGGCGGCGAGGGTGGCGGTGAGCAGAAAGGAGATGACTTTCATGGCTTGATCTCCACGACGATGCCGCGGCGGGTGAAAAGTTCTTCGCCGTTCCAGCCGCATTTGGCTTCCAGCGTGCAGGTGTGTTTGCCGGGCGCAGTGCCTGCGGCGCATTCGATGATGAGCTTGGCTTCGGCTGCTTCTTTGGGCGCGGTG
>JANOZA010000040.1:0-1842 GCA_031429155.1 Verrucomicrobiota bacterium
GGCGTGCCGCTGGTGGACGCACCGCGCAAGCGGCGAATGGTCTAATCGCGGGGAAGCCAGTTGGGTCGAGGGGATCCATGGAGGTTCCCACGCGAGCAGCAGCCCGACACCGGCCAGCCGCACCAGCAGATGCTCGCGTAGAGCAACGACGGCGCGCTGCCGTGGAAAGCAGCCCGCGCTATTCCAGCCGTAGCACCCACGCGACAATCGCCGCCATCGCGGCGGCGCATGGCAGCGTGATGACCCACGACAAGACGACCTGACCGACGGGCTTCCAGTGGACGCGGCGTGCGACGATCCCCTGGCCGACGAGTGCCCCGACGCTCACGTGCGTCGTGCTCACGGGCAGGCCGCTCCAGTTTGCGGTGCTGACGAGTGCGGCGGTGGCGAGATTCGCGGCGCAGCCCTGCCCGGGGTTCATGCCGGTGAGTTTGCGGGACATGGTGTGGGCGACGCGGGCGGATTGCAGAAGGCCGCCGAGTGCCATGGCGACGGCGACGGCGATGATGCCCCAGGAGATTTGCAGTCCGCCGGCAACGAGGAGGAGCGCGGCGATCGTCGGTGTGTCGTTCAGCCCGCGTGCGAACCCGACGGCTCCGGCACTGAGGAAATGGAGGGCGTCCACGGCGCTTCCGGCGCTGATTCCGAGCATCCTGCCCGTGTAGCGTTCGGCGCACTCCGCGGTGCTGCCGGTCGTGGCGGTCACTTCGGGCGTCGCACTGGCGGTGAGTGCTCCTCCGGGCGAAGGGAAGGTCGCCCCGGCGGCTTCCGCGCCGATGCAGATGCAGCTCTCTTTTTTCACTTCGAGGCCGCGTCGCATCCCGCGCAGGATGGTGTAGAAGAGTGCGCCGGTGACCACGGCGAGGACGGGGGCGAGGATAAGCGGCATGACGAAATTCGTGCCGAGCGTGGCGAAATTGACCCGCCCCGGCGCGGCCACCATGCCCGCGCCGACGAGTGCGCCCGTGAGTCCGTGGGTGGTGGAGATGGGGAAGCCGAGGCGCGTGGCGAGCATGACGGTGCTGCCCGCTGCGAGGGCGACGGTGAGGAGGAAGAGCGGGTTGGTCGTAAGGGCATCGGGGACGAGGCCTTTGCCGCTGAACTTTTTCAGCAGCGCGCCCGCGACAAACAGCGCTGTGAGACTGCCCGCCCCGACGGTGACGGTGGCCCACCCGAGCGCGCGGCGGAAGTTCGCCGTGCCCGAGCCGTAGAGGCTGGCTACGCCTTTGAAGTTGTCGTTGGCACCGTTGCTGTAAGCGAGGAAGCAGACGATGAGAAAAAGGCAGGCTGTGAACATGGCTTGGGATTAGCAAAGCGAGGGGCGGGCACGCAACCGAAATGCCCGTACACTCAGCCGGGCCTCGGCACCCGGCCTCGCCGACCGGCCCCACCCACTCGCCGGAATTGCTCGGGAACTCGTACAAAAAAGCGCGGGATGCTGGAACCAAAACAGCACCCCGCGCCTCTTATGTCACTAACCCAAACTATGCCGGCACCGTCACCTCGAAATCATCGCTCCATTCGCCGTCGCCTTTTGCATTAAAGCCCTGGGCTTGCAGAATCCAAGCACCAACTGCTGGCAGTGTGCAGGGGATGCGCACGAGGGGCCACATCTCCACGAGCGTCACAAACTCCGCCATGCCCGGCCCCTTGCCACGCAGGCGGAATTTGCTCGCGCGGGCGGCGGTTGCCTGGACGAGAATGGTCGGACCGCCGGGTGCGTCCACGTCTTTGATTTCACCCTTGCTCGGCGGGAGTTCCGGCGGGTCGGTGGGGATCGCGGCGATGACTTCCATCTGCCAGCCGCTGGTAAATTGCAGCAGCCCCTGCTCGCGTGCATTT
>JANOZA010000041.1:0-4034 GCA_031429155.1 Verrucomicrobiota bacterium
CACCCACCGCCATCCGCGCCTTCATCAAGTGGGGCGACCAGCACGTCACCAAGTACGACCTCTCCAGCCTCCGCCTGTTAGGCAGTGTCGGCGAGCCTATTAACCCCGAAGCCTGGATGTGGTATCACCGCATGATCGGCGGCGAGCGTTGCCCTATCGTGGACACCTGGTGGCAGACCGAGACCGGCGCCATCCTCATCTCCCCACTCCCTGGCGCCACCCCCACCAAGCCCGGCACCGCTACGCTCCCCTTCTTCGGCGTGGACGCCGCCATCGTTGACGAGCACGGCAAAGAACTCCCCAACGGCCAGGGCGGACGCCTTGTTATTCGCCAGCCATGGCCCTCCATGCTCCGCACTCTCTGGGGCGACAAGCAGCGCTACGCCGACGTCTATTGGAAAGAGTTCAAAAAGCTAGGCTACTACCTCACCGGCGACGGCGCCCGCCGCGACAAGGACGGCTACTTCTGGATCACCGGCCGCCTCGACGACGTCCTCAACGTCTCCGGCCACCGCCTCGGCACCGCCGAAGTCGAGAGCGCCCTCGTCTCCCACCCCTCCGTCGCCGAGGCCGCCGTCGTTGGCCGCCCTGACGAGATCAAAGGCCAGGGCATCGTCGCCTTCGTCACCGTCAAGACCGGCCAGCACGCCAGCCCCGAGCTTGCCGCCGCCTTGAAAAAGCACGTCGCCAAAGAGATCGGCCCCATCGCCCGCCCCGACGACATCCGCTTCACCACCGCCCTGCCCAAGACCCGCAGCGGCACGATCATGCGCCGCCTCCTCAAGGAAATCTGCTCCGGCGGCGAAGTAAAAGGCGACACCACCACGCTGGAAGACTTCAGCGTCGTCGCCCTCCTCGCCGCTTCCGCCGGCAAGGGCGAGGACTAAGCCCAACATCGCAGCTATGCCCGCCCAAACCAGAATCTCCAAAGGCGGCAGCCGCGTTTCACTGTTTCGTGCAGTCGCAGCAGAGCGGCAGCAAGACGCCGTGGTGCTTGCGAACTCGGACCGCTTACACGCGGCCGTTTACCTCGCGGGCTATTCCATAGAGTGTCTTCTAAAATACGCTGCGGGTCACCGCGCTGGAGGCACGTATTTGGACAGGGATTTTGAAATCCATCACCTCGACACCTTGATGGAGGCGTCTGGTCTGTTACCCGATCTTCAGCAGGAAAAGGTAATGAATTGCGTTTGGAGCGCATTTGCCCAGACGTGGGACCCATCGCTTCGATATCGATGCAGTCTGTTCCGGGGAAAAGATGGCCACTTGTTTTTCCAGCAAATCAAAGAACTTTACTCATGGCTATGGCAAAGAACCAACTGATATCGCTCCCTCTCGCCCGCAAGCTTATCGCTGGCACGCTGCCTGCCGGGAAGAAGGGTCGTGTCCAACTGCGTACGTTTGAAGGCTACACCGTCATCGAACTCATCACTGATGCATGGAAACGCCTGCCACTGACCAGGAAAATCCAGCGCGTCAGCCGGGCTCTCGATAGCGGTCTCACCCAGGCCCAGCGGGACACCATTCTCCGCGTCGCCGTTTTGACCCCGGAGGAGGAGCGGGATTTCCTGAATGCTCATCCGCGTGTTGCCAAATCCCGCCAACGCCGCAGCCGCGGGGACGCTCCTGTGGCCGGTAACCGGACGCTGACCCTGAAGTCCGCCAAACGCAGGACCAGGTCTTGACACTCCCGGGGGCGCTCGTCTCGCTTCCGGCTCAATAACCTCGCAAGGTTGCTCCCGGACATGAAGGGTCTGGCGAAGACGGCACCTCTCTTCAGGAGGAAGACCCCGATAAGGAACAACCACTCCGTCAACTCCGGGCGCACTCGCCTGTTTTTGAATCGAAGGACCAGCGACTCTGGCAGAATCTCTGGAATGATTTGCAACACCAAGGCCATTATCGACAGAACGACCGCCAACATCACGGAGAAGCTTGTGAACAAGTAAAACACAATTGGCCTTACGCAGATGACAATTGTCTTATGTAACTTGGCGTAAGCCAATGTGCTGAAACATAGACCACTAGTGCTGTACCATAGACCAACCTTGCTGAGAAATAGAGCAACCTTTCTGCACCATGGAACAACCTTGCTGAGACATAGAACACTCGTGCTGCAACATAAAGCAATCGTGCTGGGACATAAAGCAATTGCACTGCTGCACAAAGCACTTGTGCTCCTAAACAGAGCGTTCTTGCTCCTAAACAGACCAATATTCTTCCTGAAGTGACCAAACTTTCTCCTGATATTGACGGTCTTTCTTTCCGAAACCGCTCAAGGCAGGGTGGTAATGTGGAGGTGGATCATCTTCCTCGCAGGAGAGGCGGAGGTTTCCACGCGCATGGTCTCGGTGCCGCCGCCGTTATTGGAGAAAAAGACGGGGACTTCGGTGACGGGGAGCCACGTGTTGAGGTCGGAGGAGGACTCGATGGTATATAATAGGTCAACGGCGGCGGTGAGGCGGCGGAAGTCCACGCGGAGGAGATTCCCGCTGGTGGTGGCCGTGGGGAGGAAGGCGAGGGCATTGGACGCGGGGGTGAGGCCGAGGGCGTAGCGGACCAGATTGCTGATCCCCTGGCCGGACGGGTCGGCATCGGGGCCGCTGATGGCGGGGTCGCTGAGCTGGACGGCGCTGAAGTGGGTGTGCTGCCAGAGCGCGAACTCGGTGTAGTAAATCGTGCCGGGCGCAGCGCCGGGCGTGCCGCCGGTGGAGCCGAGCGCCCAGCCGACGGCTAGGGAGGCATTGTCGGGATCAATGAGGGTGAGCGAGCGGCCGCCGCCGTCGCTGAGCGGAGCCCAGTCGTCGTCGTAGGTGAAGGTCTGGATGATGGCGCCGGTGGCGTCCACCAGAGTGATAGTCTCGCCGCTGTTGCTGAGGTTCGGCAGCGGATACTCGCCGGCGATGTTGAAGCCGGCACCATAGCGGGCGGTGAAGGCGGTGAGCCTTTTCACCACCAGAATGCGCGCGCCGCCGGCGAGCATCGTGGCGTTAGGGAAGGTAAAGCTGATGCCCTGCGTGAAGCGGACGCCAGTGAGATCGAGCGTGCCGGGACCGCCGTTCATCAACTCGATGAACTCGTAGTCATCCGCGTTCGAGCTGGCGGCAATCTCGGCGGGCGTGGCGGCATCCGCGGGATGATAGTGGACCTCGGTGATGCGAAGGAAGTCGCGCGGCTGCGGTGCGGGCAGCGTGTCGGTGATGGTGATCGTGTCGCTGCTCAGCGTGCTGCCGTCGAAGCCGATGGCGTCGAGCGTGATGGCGTTAGGCCCGGGCACGAGCGCGATGCTGGCGGTCCACACGGTGCTGCCCGTCCATGTGAGGGTGAGAGGAATGGCGCTGCCGTTTCTCCGAATGCTGTGGATGTCGAGATAGCCGGTGCCGGTGAGGGTCGTGGTGTGCGTGTTGACGGAGAAATCCGCGCCGCCATTCGTGGTGATGGCAAAGGGCACGCTCGCGGGCAGCACGCCGAGCGCGTAGGTGCGCCGGGCCGCGAGCCACGAGACGGACGCGCCGTAGTTGTGATTCGTGACCGTGCCGTAGTGCGTGAGCCAGGTATTCACGTAGGCGGGGTCGAGCGAAGTCATGCACAGGTCGCGGATGTGCGCGAGGTAGGCGCGGTTGTTGGCCGGCAGCGCGATGAGCTTGCCGAGGTTGCCGTTAGTCATGTTGATGGGGGCGTTCGTCGCCGTGCTCAGCATGAAGTCCATGTCCCACGGGAGCTGCACCGCCTTGCCCGTAGTGGGAACCCAGAAGCGCGCATTGTGAGGAAAGCCGCCGGTAAACCATGAATCCCCGACGCCGAGAAGATTCACCAGCGCCGTGCAGCGCATCCATTGGTCCACATCAATGCGCGCGCTGGTGTCGGCTTCAAACTGCGCGCCCGTGGGCAGGCCCATGGCCGTACACATGGCGATGAGCGGCGCGTAATCGTCGCGGTCCTTGCCCGCACGGATGTCGAAGAAGCCGCGGAAGTGCTCCTTGTCGCCGAGGTTGAGGACATCCGTCGAGTGGTGCGTGAACGGCACGGGATTC
>JANOZA010000042.1:0-14739 GCA_031429155.1 Verrucomicrobiota bacterium
GCCTGTCGTTTCGATCATCTGGCCCTCCATGACGTCGGCATACTCGGGATCGCCGCTCATGTAGTGGAGGTTCACCACGGAGAGGGGGAAGTTGCCGTCTTTGGTGCGCTTCACATACTGTTCAATCTTCTCCAGCGTCAACCCTGCCCCGCCCTGCGCAGGTGCGGCTGCCCGGGCGGCGACGAGGGCGGGATTGCTGGCGGCCATGCGCTGCTGGCTGCCGCTGTCACCGCGATAGGCCTCAGCTTTGTGCAGCAGATAGCGGCTCGAAAACTGATCCGGTGTGAGCATGGCGGCGGCGGCGACTGAACCGGAAAGCACCAGCAGCGTCAACGCCCGGCCGAGGACGCTGCCTTCGTGATGGTGCTGGTGGGCGGATTCCTTTTCGCCGTGAGCATGATCGTGATCGTGATCGCAGCATTCATCCGTGCCGTGATCGTGACCGCAGCCGACCTGTTTCGCCCGCATGAGCCAGTTGAAGATGCCCATGACTATGATCCCCAGGCCGCCGCACAGCGCGAGCGTTTTGAATCCGCCAGTCACATAGGGCAGGTCCGGATTCTTCCCGTCAATGCGTCCGCTGGCGACAAAATAGCAGAGCACGCCGCCGATCATGATCATCACGACCGCCTGGAGGAAAAGGAAGAACCGCCGCGTCCACTCTGCCTCTTCTGCGGCATCAGCCTCGCAGGATTCATCATGCGCGTGATCGTGCCCGCAACACTCATGGCCGTCGTGTTTGTGGTCGTGGGCCTGAGCCTTAACAGCCGGCTCCTGATGATCGTGCCCGCAACAGTCGTGGCCGTCGTGTTTGTGATCGTGTTGATGGCTCATGGTTTGGAGGGGGTGTGAAGTTCCAGGACTGTGCCCATCGCGAAGCTGGCGGCATAGACGGCGAGGAAGAGTCCGATGCCGAGCCAGAGCACCACTTTGGGTTTCAGCACGGTAGAGTAGAGCAGGATCAGCTTCATGTCGAACATGGGGCCGAACGTGAGGAAGGCCAGCTTGGCCGTCGCCGGGAACAGAGCATCCTGAGCGATGACGAACGCATCCGTTGTGCTGCAAAGACTGAGAACGAACGCGACGATCATGAGGACCGGAGCGGCGAGCCAGTAGTTGCTGGCGAGATATTGAATTCCGCCCTGAAGGTCCGGCCGGTAGAGCACCTGCGTCTGCATCATCGAGGCGATGGCCACGCCGATGAAAAAGTAGAGCGCCACGTCGAGGAAGTCGCGCTGGGCGGACCGGAGCATCGTGACCACGCCTTCACCGGGCGAGCGGCTGGCGGGAGCCGCGTCTTTTACTTCCTTCGCCTTATTCAGGTCGGCGAGTACCTGCCCGCGCAGCAGCGAAGCCATGGGGATTTTCGAAAGCACAAAACCGGCGAGCACGGCAATGACAAAGCCGACGCCCAGCCGCGCGCAGACCATCATCAGCGGATCGCGTCCCTGGAATGCGGCCCACGTGCTGAGGGCCACGATGGGATTCACGATCGGCGCGGCCAGCATGTAGCTCATGGCGCAGCCCACGGGCAGGCCCTTGCGCACCAGTCGCCCGATCACGGGCACGATGGCACATTCACAGACCGGAAAGATCAGCCCGAGCAGACCGCTGACGATGATCGCCACCCCGGGACGTTTGGGCAGCATCCGCTCCATCAACCGAGCCGGCAGCCAGGCATCTATGGCTCCGGAAATCAGCGCGCCGAGCAGAATGAACGGCAGTCCTTCAAAAAGAATGGCGAGGAATGAGTACCAAAAGTCGCCGGTGTTGCTGGGGTCGGGAATGGGCACGGGGAAGGTGTGGGATGGGGAAACTGCCGCGCCAGTATGCGAGCCACCCCGGGCATGACAAGCGCCGCTTCAATCCGCAAGATAATGCGGACGCAACACGCGGCGATACAAGCCAGCACCGAGCAGTCCCCCGATCAGCGGCGCTACGATATAGACCGTCAGCCATCCCATGCCGTTCACCGTGAACGGCACACTCCCCCAGCCGGCGAGCGATGAAAATATGCGGGGACCGAGATCCCGCGCGGGATTGAAGCACGCCATGGTGAGCGGGCCGAGGAGGGAAATGAGCAGGGTGACCGTCAGTCCGATCGTCGCCGGGGTCAGCACGCCGGGCCGCGAACCATTCCGCTCATCCGTCACGCCGCAGATCACCAGCAGCAGCAGGGCTGTGCCGGTGACTTCGGCGAAGAACGCGCTCCACGGTGACATCGTGAGACGCGCCGCTTCCGTGAGCGGCTTGCCTCCTGGATTTGGAAAATACTCGCCGAAGATCATCGCCGTGGCCTCGCTGCCCGGCCCGCCGCGCGTGATGCCGTGCGTCGTTTCATAGGCCGACAGCGCGTCGCCATAGATGACGAACAGCACTGCGCTCGCCAGCAGGGCTCCGGCCATTTGCGCGCCGAAATACGGAAGCACCCGCGCTTTGGGAAATCCTCCCCATACCGCCATCGCCAGCGTCACCGAGGGATTGAGATGCGCGCCGCTGAGTGATCCCGTCAGGTAAATCGCTGTCGCGATTCCCAGCCCCCAGACGATGGCCACCTGAAAGACGCCCGACTGCGCCCCTGTCAGCACGCTCGTCGCCACCGCTCCACAGCCGAAGAACACGAGCAGAAACGTCCCGATGACTTCACCGGTCACCGCCGCGCGCAGGGATGGAGTAGGAGCAGACATGGCAAATCAGCGGCTATTGGATTCATCGCGACGGCCAGCGGCATAGGCACCGAAGATCGCGCGGATTTCATCGCGCACCCGGCGAAAGACCGTCATCTGCTCCGCTTCCGTCCCCTCAGCGTGCGCCGGATCATCAAAGGGAAAATGATGCCGGTTCACCTGCCCGGGAAACATCGGGCACACCTGGTCCGCCTTGCCGCATACGGTGATCACCGTTTCCACGTCCTGACTGAGAAACCCCTCAAGGTGCTTCGAGTGATGCCCGCTGATGTCCAGCCCCGACTCCGCCAGGGCGGCGATGGCCAGCGGATGCACATAGCCTGCCGGATGGGAGCCGGCGCTGCATACTTCCAGGAAATCCCCGGCGAGGGAGCGGAGGATGCCTTCGGCCATGTGACTGCGGCAGGAGTTGCCGGTGCAGAGAATGAGAACGCGGGGTTTTGGTTTCGATGTCATAAGTGTAAGTCAGCAGCATTTGGCCCGGGTTTTGCCGCTCGCCGCCGCCCGGCGCGGCTCCGCGATCAGGTCCACGCACCGGAAAAAATCCACGAAGCAAGGACACGCCAACTGGTAGTAAATATTCAGCCCCCGCTTCTCCGACACAAGCACCCCCGCCTGCCGCATCACCGAAAGATGCTTCGACACTGTGCTCATGTCCGCCCCGACGATTTCCTGGAGTTCACACACACACCGCTCCCCCTCCAGCAGCGACTCTGCAATCAGCACGCGCGAAGGATGCGCGAGAGATTTGATCACTTCCGCCCGCTGAGCGGGTGAGCTTTGAGGTTTGAGACGCGGCATTGTATTTGGCCAATTCGCCAAGTAGTTGCCCGACGCAAGCAAAGAGTTTTGCCGGGCGCGGCGAGCGGCACCTTTACTTTTGCCGGGTGCTTTCCTCTGAAAATGCCGTAACCCTGCGCGCCGCCCGTGCATCCCACTGTCCAACACCAATACCGCCATGAACCTCTCCAGACTCTTTCTTTTCCTGCTGCTGCCACTCCAGTTCCTGCGCGCCGATCCGGCAATGAAGGATGTCGTCTATAGCACGTTGGGCGAGCAGAAGCAGAAGCTGGATGTGTATTTCCCGAAGGGTCACGAACCGGGCAAATCCCCTGCCCTGCCGGCGGTGCTCTGCATTCACGGCGGGGCGTGGCGCGGCGGCGGCAAGGGAGACATGGCGCCCTTTGCCCTGGCACTGACGGAGAAGGGCTACGTCGGCGTGTGCATCAGCTACCGGCTCTTTGATCCCGTGAAGCATCCGGAGAATGTGTGGCCGGCGCAGTATGATGACGCCCAGCGCGCGGTGCGGTGGATGCGGGCGAATGCGGCAACGCTGGGGATAGATGGCCAGCGGATTGCCGCGATGGGAGCGTCGGCAGGCGGACATCTCGTGGCGATGCTGGGCACCACAGACACGCGGCCCGGTGCGGAGAAGGCGCTCGATGAACATTCCAGCCGGGTGAATGCCGTCGTGGACGTTTTCGGCCCCACGGACCTCACGCAGGACTTTTCCAAATACTTCATCGGCGCCGTGAACGTCCAGTCACTGGTGGATGATTTTATGGGCACGAAGAAGCCGGCGGCGGAACTGGCGGCAGCGAAAAAAGAATCGAGCCCGGCGTTGCGGATTGATGCGAAGACGGTGCCGTTTCTGATCTTTCACGGCGACAAGGATTCGATCGTGCCGGTGGAGCAATCCCGGATCATGGAGCGGGCGCTGAAGAAGGCGTCACTGCCAGTGACCTACGTGGAGCTGGCAGGCGAAGGCCACGGGCTGGGGGGCAAAGGAAACCTCGAGCGCTTCAAGTCGGAGACCACCGCGTTCCTTGATCGCGTCCTCGCCAGGAAATAAAAAACCGGACGGCGCTCGCGCACCGTCCGGTCAGATTTTCAATGCTGGGTTTAGTGGCAGCCGCAGCCGGTGCCGCAGCTTCCGCCACCGCGTGGCGCAAGGTCGCGCTCGCTGGGGACGCTGCCCGTTTCAAACGTGCGGCTGACGTAAGCGATGATGGTGCTCTGGATTTCCTCGAGAGTGCCGCGGGCTGCCGCGAAGTCCTGCACGGCAGGGTTGTCCATCACTTCTTCGCGCAGAGACTCGAAGGCCTGACCCTCGGCCTCCGTAATCGCCTCGCCCTGCATTTGTTTCTGCTGGAGGGATTCGCTGAGGTTGGCGAGCTTTGCATAAGTGCGCGTGGCATCGGGATTCTCGAGGAATCGCTCAATGCGGTCGCGCGCGCCCTGGACGCCATCGTCCTGGAGCAGAGCTTCACAGAGTTCACGGATTTTTTCGCCGAGATCGAGTCTCGGCCTGACATCATCGGCACCAATTATTAACATAGGGGGCAAGACTAGAATCGCGATTTGCCGATGCCAACGGGCTTTTTCGACACCGTGCAAAATGTTTTGCGGAGCTTGTCACCCTGAATCAAAGTCTTACCATCCGCCCGTTCCACGCCCATTATTTATGCACCACCGCACACTCATCATTACCGCTTTCTGCTCCCTGGCAGCCGCCTTGTCCACTTCTGCGCAACTTACACCGCGCACGCCATCGGCCCCTGCCACGCAGCCGCTGCCAGCCCCGAAGCTTCTCAAAGAAGAGGAAGCCGCCAAACTCCTGGCCCAACTGGAGACGATCGGGAAGACGCTGGATGAACAGAAGTTCGGCCACAACGCGAAGATCATAAAGGAACTGCGTGAAGCCGGAATGACCGGGGAGAAGTCCTTCGCCCTGTGGATGGATTGCATGAAGGATGTGGAGTTTGACCAGCGGGGGAAGACGGTCTCGGAGTTTTCTGACTGGAAACGGCGCCAAACGAAAGACGCCAACCGCGAGCGCGACGGCGAACTCCAGATGCAGGTGCAATGGCTGTGCATCGTGCTCATGGACACCAATGCGCGCACGGATGCTGCGCGGGGGGAGGCGGTGACGGCGGCCCTCGCTTTCGTGGACAATCTCATTGCCCGCCTTCAAAAAGCTGACGGGCGCATGGGGGGAGCGGCCTCCCAGAATGTGCTCAACTCGGTCTTCGCCCAGCACTACAAACTGGATGCGACCGTCAACATGAAGGAAGGCGGTGCTCTCGTGCCTGAGGACGTGGATGGCATCTATGAACGGATGATCCAGCCATTCTATCGTGACACTAAGGCCGCAGCGAGCCTGATGCAGTCGTGGACGAAGCGGATCGAACAGCAAACGGCCATCGCCGGAGCGTTCAATTTCGTGGAGGCCAAGGAAAAGTTCGCCACAGAGAAGCTGCCTCAACTGCGATGGGGCCAGGCGCGCGATCTCTTCAAACTCGGGCAGGTGGAGCCGGCCACACAAACGATGATCGCCATCATCAAGGCCAACCTTGCACACCGGCGCACGCAAAACTGGATTGATGAACTGACCTCACTGCTTAAACACGAGGATACGCCTCCTCCTGCGGGCGGTCGCCCTCGCGGGACGCCCACACTACCGCCGGCTCCAACGCCAGCACCCGAGCCTGCCGAAGCGCCAGCCGAGCCAGAGCCCGACCCCTCGAAGTTTCCTCCAGCGCCTGGCACACGCCCGCTGCCCGCCGACGCTCCGCTTCCTGCTTCCGGAGACTTGCCGCCACTGCCCCCCGGGGTGCCGGCGCTGCCTCCTGGCACGCCCCGGCCGGGGAGCGGCAAGGTGCGCTGAAGCACCCGCTGCCGCCCGCGGGAACCGCTATTTCTTCTGACCGAGCGGGTGCTCTTTGAGGATTTCGTCCACCATATAGAAAATTGCGCGATCCTTGGTGGCTTCCCTCACCTTCGTCACTTCCTCGGGTTTTACGAAGGGAAGATCATTGCCGAAGGACTGATTGACGTAGGAAATCACGGCGGCGAGTTCGTCGTCTTTGAGCAGCGGGCCAAATCCCATCATCGGCGGCGTGCCTTTCTCGGGCCCGTATTTCTTCCCCTGGAAATCCAGCGGCCCAAAGAGGCCCTTGAGGACGATCTTGATGACGCGCTGCTGGTCGCCCTCAAGCCATTCGCTCTTCACGAGACCCGGATAGATTCCGTCAACGCCTTTGCCGTCCGCCTGGTGGCAGGTGCTGCAATGCGCGTCGCGGGCGAAAACTTCGCGGCCCAATTCATAGACCTTCTTCTCCTCCGGCGACAGATCCTTCCTCGTCGGACCATAGGCAGTGTTCGGCTTCACCCGGAGACGCGCCTGGAGCAGCGCGTTGTTCGCGTTGCCACCCTCCGGCAGTGAGATCAACTGCTTCATCGTCTCTTTGTAGCAGTAATCAATGTAGTAGTCCTTATCCACGCTGACCGCATTGGCGATCTCAATGGCCCGCACGGTATCCGCGCCGCGGAAGAAGCTGGCGGCCCTCACCGTCTCCAGCCGCACCCGCGGTGCCGTGTCTTTTACAGCCACGCTTAGAAGGTCGAGCGCGTTCGGGACACGGTCGCGCCAGTAGCAGAGGACTCGCACGGCCTGCGCACGGGCGCGGGGCTCCGGCGATTTCAGCACGGCGTCGAGCAACTCCAGGTTCACCACGTTGTGCCACTGGTGCACCCACAGGGCTTCGAGCCGGTTGTGCTCGTAATTCGGCGCCGCCTTGTCGAGAGCCTTCTCCCACTTCTGCACGGCGGCGATGACCTCTTTCGTGTCATGCGTGTCCAGTTCGATCTTGGCGCGCAGCCGGACGTTGTCCTCGTGCTCCTTGAGCAGTTCGACGAGATTCGCGACAGGCTCGCCGTAGATCTTCTTTGGCGTAAGCAGCGGACGGCCAGGGTAGGTCAGGCGATAGACGCCGCCATGCTGGTGATCGCGATTCGGGTCGCGCAGGTGGTGCTGGAGATGACCGATGAGCATCTGCGACCAATCCATGACGTAGAGCGATCCATCCGGGGCGACGGCGACGCCGCTGGGGCGGAAGTTCGGGTTTTTCGCCACGTCAGTTTGGAGCAGGGCCGGCTCAAGGGTTTCGCCTTTCAAGCCAGCGCCGTCTTCTGTGACCTTTGCCCGAAAGATGCCCTGAAAGCCGATCACGTTAGCGTTGAGGAACACACCCTGCCAGTCGTCAGGGAAATGCCCGCTGCTGAGGAAGGTCGTTCCCGCGCAGGGCCGTGACGGACGTTTCCAGAACTCCTTCATACCGCCGTGCCCGCCGCTGTCGAGGTGGCCGCTGAAGGCCGGACCAAAGTAATTGGCGTTGCCGGTCGCGTCAGTGATGATGTCGTTGCCCCAGTAATCAAAAACGCGACCGTGAGGGTTGGCGAAGTTGTAGGGAACGTGGCGCAGGAACCGGCTGGTGCGCGGCTCGTAACGATAGATGGCGCCATTTACATTGCGCACCGGGCCGGCGATCGTTTCCACGTTGGTCCGATGAAAGACGCCGTCGCTGAAATAGACCGCGCCGCCGGGTTCATAGCAGATGGAATTGGTCTCATGGTGCGAGTCCGCGGCGTCGAGGCCATGAACGATCCGCTCCTTCCAGTCAGCCTTGCCGTCGCCGTCGGGATCCCGCACGAACCACATGTCCGGCGACTGCATGACGAGAACGCCGTCCTTGTAGAATTGGAAGCCGGTGGGGCAGTTCAGTCCGTCGAGGAAGGTCGTGCATTTGGTGAATTTGCCGGTCTTCGGATCAATATCGAACACCACGAGCTTATCGAAATTTGTCGTCGTCGGCGTCGTCTCCGGATACGTCGGCCACACGGCGACCCACAGTCGGCCGCGGGTATCGAAGTTCATCTGCACCGGGTTGATGAGATCGGGGAATTCCTTTTCCGAAGCGACGAACTCAACCTTCACGCCTTCCGGAGTGATAAGATGCTTGAGCGAATCCTCGCCACCGAGGTAGGGCACCGGATCTGCGCGGTTCGGCGCAACTGCGGGGACCGGGGGAAGGTTGTTGTCCGCCACCGACGCCGGGATTCGCTTCTCTTTGGCAGCCTCCCATACCGCCTTGTCACGGTTGGCTGTTTTTACGTCACGCTGGGCCAATTCGGCACCCAGAACCGTCGCGTTATCTATTCCGTTGTTCGGATTCTTTGCGTCGGCGTACTTAATTCGGGAACGCTGACCGAAGATGTTGAACTGGTCCACAGTGCGATAGCGGTGATGCCACTGGACGTTCTTCTCCAGCACAGCGCCGCGGATGATGCCGACCACGGGGTCACTGGCTGCGGGCGCGTTCTTCCCGAACAGCGCTTTGAATTGCACCGGCGCGAGCGCCTTGTCGCCCTCGTCGTTGAGGTGAATACCATTGATGGTGAGCGGCTTTGCGGCAGCAGCGTAAAGCGCCTGCGAAGCGTGGAAGAGGTCCACGAAAGGCACACCGTTCGCTTTGGCTACTTCAGCCATGGCACTGGTGTAGAGTTCCAGATTCTTGTTGTTGGCCGAGCCGTCGGGATAATTGACCGAATCCTTAAGATTCTCGTGGGCGATCGGAGAAAGCAGCACCAGCTTCGGCTTTCCTTTCCCGAAGTCGGTCGCGAGATATTTCGTGAGGTATTCGCTGAGCGCCTTCTTAAAACCGTCGAGTCCGGCCTCGCCTTTGAAGGATTCATTGAAGCCCCAGTAGGCCAGAATGACGTTGGCATGGAAGTCCGTGCCGGCGTGATACACGACATCGGTGTTGCCGGATTTCGTCGCCAGGGGGCCGGGCTTCATGTTGAGGAAGTATTCCGTCGTGGGAACCTCATCACTGCGCGGATGCACATTCACCTCGTCCGTGGCGAAACCGAGGTTCCGCACTGTGAGTTCGTAATCGGGCCAGGTCTTGTGGATCATGGACTCCAGCCAGGCATGATGCTGCTGGCGATCGGCAAGTCCGCTGCCAACGATGGCGATGTGGTCGCCCTTTTGAAGTTCGAGAAGCGCCTGCGCCTGCAACAAGGGTGCGAAGGCCACAGTAGAAGTGAGAATGAGGAGGCGTGTAATCATAGAAAAAAGGCGGGATGCCAAACGGGCGGCCCGCATAATGCGGTCAGAATAGGAAATCATCTGGTTTTTTACCCGCTTTGCAGTGTGCCCCGGACGCGCCCGTCCCGTCCGCGTTTGATCCTTTCTCCGCTCAGGATGCACATGGGCATCGCAAGCCAACTTCAGCACTCGCCTGTCTGATGAGGCGATTGCCGGTGCCTTGAGTCGGGGTGTGCCGGGTCCGCGCCTCTTCGCCTCTTGTATGTACGAGAGCACATGACCAGACCGCCATCCGCAGAGTGGGCCGCGGGATATCCACTCTCCGTCACACGTCACTCTCATGCGCCGCGCTTATATTTACGCACTCCTCCTGCTCACCGGCACCATGACCCTCCGCGCCCAGACCGCCGCCCCGCTCAACTTCTCCGCCCGTTTCGAGCGGGATGCCGCCGGCGACATCTCCCTCAAGTGGACCTCCGTCCCCGGCTACCGCGACGTCCTTGAAAGCACCACCGACCTCCAAACCTGGAATCCCCTCACCCCAGGGCTGTGCGGCTACGGTCAAATATGGAGCCTGTCCGTGCCCGACGCCCGCAGCGTCCCCCGACCGGGCGGCGGCGCCCACGTCCCCCTCCTCTCCTACAGCCAGCGCCGCTATAACGACGGCACCCTCCTGCTCACATGGACCAGTGGCGGCCTCCCGTGGCGGAAGAAATTCGCCCCTGCGAGCGACTGGGCACAGATCGCATGGCCCGGCGACTTCGCCTACACCAGGACCGATCCCGATCCCCTCGTCCCGCCCTACCGTGTCCTCGTCTTCACCTTCTCCGTCACCATCCCTGACGCCGACCCAGATGTCTTCACCGACTCCGTCAACCTCACTCCCGACGCCATCTTCCGGCGCGACCGCCTCCTCTCCATCCCCGTCTCCGACATCACCACCGCCATCGCCAACAACCCGCCCCCCGCCGGCCCCGAATCCCTCGGCACCGCCAGCGGCGGCCAGCACGCCCTCTACCGCGTCCGCCGCGAAATCCTCGACACCGACGACGACCTCCTCAACGACTGCCAGGAATACACCTGGGGCATCACCGACGAAAACAACGCCTACACCCACGGCCCCACCCGCCTCGATACCAACGAGGACTTCGACTCCGACGGCTACACTAACTACACCGAACTCGCCTACGGCACCGACATGATCAGCGGGAGCAGCCTTCATCAGCCCTCTTCCGCCTATTACCTCGCCGTGAATTTTTTCACATGAATTCCCCGGGATCACCAACCGTCCCGGCGGACGTTCCCGTCCCGTTTTTCCTCCCTGCAATCCCCGGCAACCGCGTGCATTCTGTGAATGCGCGCCACATCGGGATGGGGCCAATGTGAGCCCGGCAGGGCTGACCCGGATTAGGGGGTGTTTTCGCAAAAGGTAACCTGGCTTTATCAGGCCAACGGCCTGAACCATACCAGCCCGGGGCACCGCCCCGGCTCCGCAGAGCAACCATCCTTCAGGGCTGAAAGCCCGTTCCATACGGCATGACCATGGGATGGGGCGGGCTTTCAGCCCTTGAGGAAACTTGTCTGTCGCCTTCCCGGGGCGGTGCCCCGGGCTGGTATGGCTGGGGCCGTTGGCCCCGAAGCAGCGCAGGTTTTCACGTGACGATTTGCGAAGACACCGCCTGGCCGACCGAGTGAACCTCCGATCTTTGGATCAAAGAAATCCGAGCTCCGGACGGAGCCCCATACTGCCGGAAGTGTCCCGCTCCAGCCGGAGCCCCCCTTTTTCCCGATGTGGCTTCCACCGGCACAAGCCGCGGTCGGGCCATTCGATGCCTCGGGCCCGCCCCGGCCTCGAAGGACCGGCCCCGCTCGGCGCCATCCGGACGCTGCCGGTTACCCTTTCGACGATTCAATGCTCTCCATCACCACCTTCCCGATTCCCCTCCTTCCGTCTCCCTGTTTTTAGCCGCCCCTCTGCTCTGCCATTCAAAATCCCTCCTTCTTATCCGAAAAACGCTGGTTGGTTTGGCCAAAACCCTGGAGGCTTTTCCCAATACCCTGGAACCTTTTCCGAAAAGGCTGGAAGGTTTCCAAAAAAGGCTGAAAGGACTTGCCGAAAAGCTGGACCTTTCCCGAAAAAGCTTGGAAGGTCCGCTGCAAAGTCTGGAACCTTTTCCCCAAACCCTGGAACCTTTTCCGAAAAGGTTGGAAGGTTTTCCCGAAACCCTGGAAGGTTTCTCCAAAAGGTTGGAAGGTTTTCCCAAAAAGAGGCAAGGTTTTCGATCACTTTGGCCGTCATTTGCCCAATAAGTGGCTCATTCTTCTAATTTTCCATGGATCGACTAAATTCCCAGAATCCATCGCCTGCCGTTGATGGCTTCCAGGCCGCCATTCGCCATATCCCTTGAAGGGGATTATGGTGATGGCTGGCGCAGAGATGCCAATGGCTCCTATGACGCGGGACTCTTTCAGCTAGTCGGCGTGCGTCTCGATCCACTCCGGCGGGCTGGGAATCTCCTCTTTATCGAAAAGGAAAACCACCTTCCCTGTCACCACCTCTTTGACGGATGCGGTAAAGGAGCTGCTCTCGTAATAGTGAACTTTGTCGGCTGTAGGTGCTTGACCATTTGCTCTGGAACGAAGAAGCTCGCTCAGCAGCCAAATCAATGCTCACGCCCGAACAGAAACATGTTCAATCCCTTCGGTTCAAAGTTCGCGCTTACCAGTCCGATGGTCAGGCGTTTGAGGATCTGTTCACACGGATCATGAGCAAAAAACTGCCAGCGTTTCGCCAGATCAAACCGCAGGGGCAGCTCGGTGATCGCAAGAATGACGGCTTCGATGACGCCTCTGGCACCTACTTCCAAGTCTTTGCCCCTGAGGACGTTTACAAAGGGGACAAGTATGGAGCCGACAAGGTGGCAACGGACCTCGCAGGTCTCCTGAGCCACTGGAATCAAGCCGGGCAGGTGAAGGCGTTCCGCTACGTCGTGAACGACAAATACAAAGGTCTCGGCACCAAGATCGAGCAAGCCCTGCGCGACCTCCGCCCGCTCTACCCCAAACTTGATCCGCTCAGTTCCTTTCTTACTGGCCATTTGGAGGATGACTTCCTCAGCCTGGATTCCTTTCATCAGGACGAGATTCTAGGTGGCATGGCCCCAAGCATGACACCCGAGACCGTGGACAATGACGCCCTCTCCGCCGTCATTCACCACATCCTTCATGACAACGGCCCCATGCCCACGCTTGGCATTCCGTTGGACCCCTCGTTGGATCGCAAAATTGAGTTCAACCAACTCCCCGCCTCCATCGCCAGCCATTTGCGCTCGCGCAACGCCGAGGCCGCCAGTGTCATCAGCGCCTACTTCCGCTACCGCGCTGCCAGCGACAAAGAGCTTCTTGGGCGGCGGTTCAAAGGATTCTACAGCACCGCCGAAATCCTCTTCTCTGATGCCGCTGAGGCCCAAAGCCTCATCTTTTACCAAATCCTCGATCACATCACCCTGCAAAAAACGAGACCCCATCAAAATGCCGCCATGCTCCTGATGGCTTACTACTTCGAGTCCTGCGACATTTACAAAGAGCCCCCACCACGAACATGATCCTCCCCACAAAGCACGTCATGTTCTCCGAATCCCTGCTCGGCCTCGGTGCCGTGCTCATCAGCCTGCTACCAGCGAGCACGAAGGTCGAAGCACTCTGGGACAGCTTTCAAAAGATCAATCAATCCGACCTCCTGCCCGCCTACCACACCTTCGAGAACTTCATTGCCGCCCTCGACTTCCTTTACCTGTCAGGGGCCATCGCCTATTCCACCACCGGAGAACTAACCCGTGAGACTGCTTAAACTCAGCGCCAACCAACCCACCTTCAAGACCATCGTCTTCCGACGGTCAGGGTTGTCGCTGATCGTTGGCCGCGCCAAAGCGGGTGCCAACGATTCCAGCCAGAAGACCTACAACGGCATTGGCAAATCCCTCTCCATCTATCTCATCCACTTCTGTCTCGGCGCATCAAAGGACGACAAACTCACTGCGGCCCTCCCCGGCTGGGTATTTACCTTGGAGTTCGAGCACGGGGGCACGACTCACACCGCCGCACGCAGCGTCGATGACCAGCAAGTAGTCACCCTTGATGGCGTCCCCTTGTCTCTCGATGATTACACCGCTGACTTGGGTCGCCAAGCATTTGCCCTCACGACGGGCCAGACTTCGCTCACCTTTCGCAGCCTGATTACCCGCTTCATCCGGCCAACGAAGTTCAGCTACGTCCGATGGGAATCCTTTGAAGAAAAGGAAGGCCGCAATAACTGGGAAACACTACTTCGGAATGGCTACCTCTTCGGACTCGATCCAGACATCATAAGGGATAAACACAAAGTCCGCAAAGAGCAGCAGAACACCGCCGAACTGGCCAAGCAAATCAATGAAGACAAAGACCTTGCCCAACACTTTGAATCCGGCACCGATCCTCGCATCGAGCGAAAGGACTTGGAGGATCAAATCACCAAACTTGAACGCCACCTCGCCAGCTTTGAAATCGCAGAGGACTACGGTTCCGTAAAGCGCGACGCCGGAGCCACCAAACGTCGCCTTGATGATATCACAACAGAACTCGCAGGGCTGGATGATCGCATCGCCGTCATTGATGCCAGCCTCCAACTCGGAGCCGATCTCCCGCGCCAGCAAATGTTGGCCCTTCTCGAAGAAGCCAACGTCATCCTTGCAGGCGGTGCCAAGCGGACGCTTGAGCAGTTGGAAACCTTCCACCAGCGCCTACTCACCGACCGCAAGCAACGCCTCGGCTCAGAACGCGACAGCCTTGCTAAAACACGAGACGCCCTGCTCGTCGAACAAACGGAACTTTCCACTCAGCGCACCTCACAGCTTCAGTATCTGAGCCATCACGGTGCCCTGTCCGATCACATGGCGCTTTCCCAAAAGCTCGCCGATCAGCGTTCCCGATTGGACCGCATCAAAGCATGGCAAGATCTCATTGGCCACTACAAGGACAGGGTGAATCGCCTGAAAGCCCGCCTGAGCGAACTCAATCTCGAAACCGCCCGCTACCTCCGCGAATTCGATGCCGGACTTGATCGCAACCTCGATCTCTTCCGCAGCTTCTCCAGCCAGTTCTACGAAAACAAACCCGGCGGCATCA
>JANOZA010000043.1:0-4127 GCA_031429155.1 Verrucomicrobiota bacterium
GGAGGCCACGGCGGCGCTGTGCCTGGCGGCCCACACCCTCGTCAGCAATGCCCGGCAGGCGCTGCACGGCGCAGAGACGGCGGAGAGCGATGCCCTGGCGGCGCGAAAGGCGGCCATGAAGACGCTGCGAAAGCGCATCCGCGGCCTCATTGATGAACTGGGCACGCTGCTGGCGGAGGATGACACGCGTTATGAATCCTTTGGCCTCAATGTCCCCGCGAACCCCACCGCGCCGCTCGGCATCGCAGACCTGATCCTGACACTCCCCGGAGGCGGAAAGATCCACGCCGCCTGGACCTACGCGACCCGCTCCGGCGGCACACGACTGCGCACCATGCGCCAGGGGATTGATCTGGACTGGATCATCTACGGCCCCGCCGACGGCCTGGAGAAAACGCTGGAAGGCTTCACCGCCGGACAGGTGGTGGACGTGCAGGCGATCCCGTACAACGACGGCGGCGACGGCCCCGGCAGCCCGGTGAAGACGGTGACGGTCGCATGAAGAATGAAGAACGGGAAGCCGGAGAACATCGAACATTCAACGTCCAACGTCCAACGTCCAACATTGAACTGAACGCGCCCATTCACCAACCACGCCTCCCCATTCTGCATTCTGCATTTTTCATTTTTCATTTCCCCAGAACCGCAGGGCTGGTATGGAAGGGGCCATTGACCTCGAAGCAGCGCCGGCTTTCACGCGACCAATTGCGAAGATGCAGTCTGGATCACCGATAACTCCAAGCCAGACCCCGGAGCGTGGATCATAGCGTGATTCCGTCTTTTTCCTCGTCTTATTATTTGACGGCAGGGTCAAATTGTTGAGAATCCGCGCCGACTCTCACTCCACAGATGACAACGACACGCACTCTATTCACCTCCCTCGCTGCCTCGGTGCTCGCCTCCGGCTCTGCCACGGCGCAGACCACGAACATTGGCAGTTCCCTTCTGGAGTATTCTAACGTGCAGGGCACCAACGGCTGGACCTACGGCTACTACAATCGCACGGCGGACGCCGGTGGCGTGTATTCGGGCACAGAGTTTCAGAACATGGCCGTATCCGGCGGCGGCTATGCCATCGGAGGCAATCCGCCATGGACATCCATCGCCAACAATCTCACCGGCCATCCGAACGGCACCAACAATGCTGCTCCTAATAATCAGGAGCACTGGATCGCCCGACGCTACACAGTTGGAGCGGGCGAGGGCGGCGCGGCCTTCGACATCAACTGGCTGCTTAGGAAGAATAACACCGGCTGTGGCGACGGAGTCAACGGATTCATCTACCACAACGGCACACAGATTGACACCTTTTCCGTGGCCGCCAACGACGGAACCGGTGCCTTCCGCAAGGCCTCCATCCCATTGGTGAATGTGGGCGACACCATTGATCTAATGGTAGCGCCGGGGGGCAACGACGGCTGCGACAGCACCGACTTCTTCATGGATATCAACCGTCGCAATACCTACACCGGCATCACTACCACGCAGTTTGCGGATTCGGTCGCCGACTTTGGTAATAACACCAACGGCTGGACTTACGGCTACTACAACACGAGCTTGAATGGCCCCCCTGGTCCTGGAGAATTTCTTCCCTTTGGCAGCGGGGCATGGAATGGTTCGATGTGGGATTTGAATCCCGCCGCTTCCGGTCCGTGGTCCGAGATCAACGCCACCGGAGGCCATCCCAACGGATCCAACAGTGCTCCCGGGGAAGAACACTGGGTGACCCGCCGTTATACCATCGGCGCGGGTGAGGATGGTGACATTATGGTGGACTGGGATATTGCCAAAGCGAACATCGGCGGAGGCAACGGCACGAGTGTGCACATTCTCAGGAACGGCATCGAAGTCGCCTCCACCGGGGTTGAGGGATTTGATGGACTGGGCTTCAGCGGTTCCCTCGCCATTGCCGACGCTCAGGTTGGCGACACCATTGATATCGCCCTCGCCCCTCAGGGAATGGACGCGCAACTCTTCGGAGCCGGCGACAACTCCGACGGTGCCGATGGCAGCCTTTTCAGCATGAGGATCTACTCTGTGCCCGAGCCCGCCGCTGCCGGACTCCTCGCAGGTGCCTTCGGTCTGCTGAATCTTCGCCGCAGATCACGCCGGGCCTAAGCGGGCCCTGCGGAAAGTTGGGTGGTGACACCGGTGCCGGGAATGGCGGGCGGCCCGAGGGAGAAAGACCGGCGGCAGGATGCGCGCCGCTCCATGAGGGATGGAAATGCCCGGACGGGTCTGACTCGGGGCGTTGACCCGGGCAAAGAATACGATTCACCAGGCACGCCCTAGTCCGCAAGGCTGCGCGCATCGGCGACGGTGTCTCCATCTTCCTCATCGAACCTGATCACCATGGGGCGGCAGCAGATTTCGCAGTCGTAGTCCCATTCAGCGGGCAGTTCCGCCGGCGAGGGAGGCATGACGTCGAACTCTTCAAAGCAGGCGGGACAAACGACGGGGACCATGGGGAAATGAAGAAGGCCAAATGAAAAATGCAGAATGCGGAGCCGGGGGCAGCGACTGCGCGGCGGGCTATTCGCTTTTGCCGATCAACTGCCGGATATCCTCGACGGTGGCGGGATTATCGCGGGGGCGGCTTTTAATAAGGCGGGTGACGGAGTCGTTCGTCTTCTTGTCGCCGGCACCGATGATCTTCGGAGCGTCGTAGCCACCGTCGAGGACCTTCTTCGCGGGATAGAAGTCCTTGGTGTCGGCGGTCTTGCCTTGCTCGCGCGAGGAGCTTTGGAAAATGGTGCGGCCAGCCTGATTACTGGTCTTATTGGCGAGGACGTTATCGGCACCGGAGTAGCTGCGTCCGGTTTCGTTGGCGGACTTGTCGGTGTTCGCCTTTTTGCCGCCCAGCCAGGATCTCATGCGTGAGGAGCCGGACTGCTTCTGATCGAGTTCGCCGGTGTTGGTGTAGCGTTTGGCGAGGAAGTCTTTGGTCTGGCCAAACGACTTCATTTCAGAGGTGCCGGTGTTTCCTCCGAACATCTGCTCGCTCATGGCGTTGAGACCTTCCGTGCCGTAGCCGTGAGGGTCGTAGTTTCCAAACCGCCGGCTGAAATTGGAGCCGCCCTGATCGGCCTGTCCCACAACGCCGCTCGCGGCAGCCTGCCGCCCGGCCTCCGCGCTGCGGGCTTCTTTCTGGGGATCGTAGTCACTGCCGCCGTCGGAAATATTCCGCGGCCCCGACGTGACCGTGCGCACGGATTTGCAGGACGGCAGCAGGCCGATGCAGAGCAGGAGAACGGGCAGGCACTTCATGGAGAGGGACTATTTGTGGGAGGGCAGGCCGGCGGCTAGAACGGCTTCGAGGTAGCGACGATACTCCGGGCTGCGGCATTCTGCGATGAGTTTTTCAAACTGCGCGCGGTCAATGAACCCGCGGTTCCAGGCGATCTCCTCAAGACAAGCGACCTTGAGATTCTGCCGCCGTTCGATGGTGGCGATGAAATTTCCCGCTTCCAAGAGGCTGGCCGGTGTGCCCGCATCCAGCCAGCCAAATCCGCGGCCCAGCAGGCGCAGTTCGAGCTGGCCGTCGCGCAGGTAGGAAAGGTTGAGGTCGGTGATTTCCAGTTCCCCGCGCGGCGAGGGGCGGAGCTGTCGCGCGCGCTCCACCACCGAGCCGTCATAAACGTAGAGCCCCGGCACGGCGTAGTCGCTGCGGGGCTGCACGGGCTTTTCCTCCAGACTCAACACCCGCCCGCCGGCATCGAATTCCACTACGCCGAACTGCCCCGGATCGGCCACATGGTATCCGAAGATGCAGGCACCGCGCTCCAGTGTCAGGGCTGCGCGGAAGACATCGAGGCCTCCATAAAAGACGTTGTCGCCGAGCGCGAAGGCGGTGCCGTCCCCTGCCAGAAACTCATCGCCGATGAGGAACGCCTGGGCGATTCCCTCCGGCTCCGTCTGTTCCCGGTAGTCGAGCCGGATGCCCAGACGCGATCCATCGCCGAGAAGGGTCCGCAGATCCTCGAGATCGCGGGGCGAGGAGATGATGAGGATTTCCCGCAGCCCGCCGAGCATGAGGGTGCTGAGCGGATAATAGATGAGCGGCTTGTCATAGACCGGCAGCAAATGCTTGCAGGTGACGCGCGTGAGCGGATCTAGCCGCGTGCCGG
>JANOZA010000044.1:0-6973 GCA_031429155.1 Verrucomicrobiota bacterium
GCGACCCGTGGCGCGGAATTCGCGGTTCCAGAGTTGCTTGCCGTCTGCTGCGCTGAAGCAAAGGACGTGCAGGGTTTCCTGTTTTGGTCCGCTGGCGGCGGTGAGGAAAACTTTATCGCCGATGACCAATGGTGACGACAGCCCGCGCCCGGGCAGTGGCGACTTCCATGCGATGGAACCAGCGTCGAAGGTGGTGGGCGGTTTGGCATTGAGCGCCGAGCCATTGACATCCGGCCCGCGAAATTGCGTCCAGTCGGCAGCCGTGAGGATGGCAGGGAAGAGCAGCAGAGGGAGAAGTCGGATCATGCGCGCATGGTTCGCAACCCGCTGGCCTGGTCAAGCACGCTTCACCGGTCTCAATGCTATTTCACCAGGCCGCTGAGCGGCGCGGCGGCGCTGCCGATGTCCGGCTTGCCGTCCTTGTCCGCGTCGAGAGTCTTGAGGTCGAGAAAGACTGACGGACGCTGGTAGGCTTCCTTTTCGCCGCCGGCATAGGTGACCCACAGTCGCAGAGCGGTGGTATCATACACGACGTTCACGACGTTGCCGCCTTTGATGGGGATGGCGTTGGCGAGTTTGACGAACTTCTCGCCATTCAATTTGCCGTGTTCGGCTTTGAGCGTGGGGAACGCGCCGCGGCCCTCGTCGTTATAGACAACGCCGGGGAGCACTTCCGGCGCGACTTCGTCCGTTGCGTCGTTGTCCTTCCAGATGGTGATGCGCTTGTCCGGAGCCTCCGGCGAGTGGGCGCGGATTTTGACGCCGCGTTTGTCGCTAAGGCCGTCGCCGAAGACGTAGTGGTAACGCTTCGTCATTGGCTGGGCTTTGAAAATGTCGAGCGTCTCCGTGAGCGTGTCAGCATCATAGAGGAGCGTGCGGAAGAAGACAGTGAAGTGGGGCGCGTGGACCTGGTAGGGCATTTCCTTTTCCGGCGAGTCGCCCATTTCCGAGAGCGCGATGCCCCGGACGTTCATTCCGGTGTGCGCTCCGATCATGCCTGCGAAGGTGGGCAGCACATGCGCGTGCCCTCTGTCCGGCACATAGACGACGATGACGGGAAACTCGTGGGCTTTCACCTCCAGGCTCCAGTCGAGATTGCGCGTCTGGTAGAGATGCCCGTCCTCCGTGGCCGGGCCCCACGCAGCGATGCTGCTGCACGAGTAAGGCATGAGCAGCGGCACCGCGTGCATGGACTGGAGCAGCGAAAGCGGCACCCCCGAGCCGTCGGCGAGTCCTGCCATTTCCTGCTCGACGCGGTCATCGCCGAATGCCGCGGTGCGCGTCCAGACTTCGCGGAGTGCGTCATTGGTGACGCCGAGCTTCGCGGTAATGCCGGCCATCGCCGCAGGAATGAACTGCTTCATTTGCGGACCGATGATTTCGCCAAGCTGCCGTCCCATCTCATAGGGCGTGCCTTTCACGACGACGACCGGCACCCGCGCGCCGTCCTTCTCCGTCATGAGCTGGTGGCCCCTGGTGCCGTTCGATTCCGGGCGCTGAAACAACTGCGCCGCGCTGGCGCTGGATCCTTCACGCAGGGCGGAAGCCTTTTCGTCAGCCGCGGCGGAACCGGTGAACATCACCACGCAGGCAATGCAGAGTAGAGGATTGCGTTTCATGGCGATTCAAATGGAAGAGGGCAGCGCGGCGGTCACGGCTGCTGCCGGTCACTTGCCGGCGGGCTTCTTGGTGGCGGCGGCGAACAAATCGTTGGCGGCATTCCAGTTCACCACATTCCACCAGCCGGTGACGTAGTCGGCGCGCTTGTTTTGATACTTCAGATAATAGGCGTGCTCCCAGACATCGAGGGCGAGCAGCACCGTGCCGCGATCGCTGTTCGGCACGATTCCCTGCATGAGGGGATTGTCCTGATTCGGCGTGCTCACGATGGCGAGCTTGCTGTCGGTGTTCCTGATGATGAGCCATGCCCAGCCGCTGCCGAAGCGCTTCATGCCGGCGTCGGCGAACTTCTCCTGGAATTTCGCGAACGATCCGAAGGCACCCGTGATCTCGCGGGCGAGCGGAGAATCGCCAGGCTCGCCGCCGACACCGCGAGTGCCGGGCTTGCCCATGAGTTTCCAGAAGAGCGAGTGATTCCAGTGCCCGCCGCCGTTGTTCTGGACGGCCTTGCGGATGTCTTCCGGCAGAAATGAGATGTCGGCGATGAGTTCCGCGACGGTCTTCTTTTTCAAGTCATCGTGGGGAGCGACGGCTTTGTTGAGATTGTCCACGTAGGCCTTGTGGTGCTTGCCGTGGTGAATGCCCATCGTCATGGCGTCAATGTGCGGCTCCAGAGCATCCTGCGCGTAGGGCAGGGCATCGAGAGTGAATGGTCCCGTTGGAGCGGGTGCCGGTGCGGCAGCGGCGGGAGCCTGAGCATGAGCGGCGGTCGCAGCGGCTGCGGCTGCGGCGGTGGCGATGAAGTGACGGCGAGTGGAGGTATTTGAGGTGTGCATGGCTGCGGATGGTAATGAGTCCCGGCGCGCCGTCATCAAAGAATTCACCGCATTCCCGCCCGCCAGTCTCGGGCAATCCATGACCGTCCGTTCGCAGTTAAGACTTCTGCGGCAGCAGCCGTTGGAGCAGGCTGCGCAGCCCGCTGCTTTTCCTGACATCAAGCACGACGGCAGTCATATCGTCGCGCGTCTCCGGCTTGGCCGCGGCAGACGCGCTGCTTACGAGGTCGCGGGCGGACGCGCCAGACCCCAGCGCGGCGCAGAGTTCCGCCTCCGGCAGATTCTTCCAGACGCCGTCGGAGCAGAGCAGCACCCTGTCGCCGGGAATGATCGTGCGCTCAAAGGAGTGCCATTCGGGGTACTCTGTGATGCCGAGACCGGAAATGAGACAGTTGTCGTCGTAGGGTGCGGTATGATCCACGCTGAGTTGTTCCAGGGATTGACCGCGCAGAAGATACATTCTGGAATCGCCGGCACTGAGGCCGTAAAGGATGTCTCCAGCGACGGCCGCCACTGCCAGTGTGCAGACCATTTCGCGGCGGCCAAAGCGTTCCACCGACTCGCGGCAAAACGTGCGGTTCAGCAGCAGCGCGATTTCCTCCAGTGTCAGTTCCGGATCCGCTGCCGCCGGACGGCTTTGGTAGCGGCTGGTAAACTCCTCCACGGTGCGGCGCGCCGCTTCCCTGGCTCCGTCGCCGCTCCCCGCGCCGTCCGCCAGCACGGCGATCACTGATCCATGCCGCGTCTCCACGTGACAGGCGTCCGAGGAAATGCTGTCCGCGAACCGCGGGATGCCGTGCGTGGTGGAGTGGATGTTCATGGTCTCTCCGGGGACAGATCAATGCTTCTCCTGCCCGTAATAGGCACCGGGGCCGTGTTTGCGCAGGTAGTGTTTTTCCAGGAGGTGGTGCGGCAATGCGGCCGCATGGGGATTGAGGCGCAGTGTGTCGAGGGCCATCTGGGCGCACATTTCCAGCGCGATGCTGTTGGTCAGCGCATCCAGCGCATTGTGGCCCCAGGTGAAGGGCGCGTGGTGATGCTGCAGCACCCCCGGGATGGCGACGGGGTCGAGTTGCTGTTCACGGAAAGTTTCGATGATCGCCTCGCCGGTGTTGGCCTCGTAGGCTGTCGTGGTTTCCTCCGGCGTTAGGATGCGGCAGAGCGGCACGGTTCCATAAAAGTGATCCGCGTGCGTCGTGCCAAAACAGGGCAGGGGACTTCCCGCCTGCGACCACGCGGTGGCGAACGGACTGTGCGTGTGGCAAATCCCGCCGATGCCGGCCCATGCGCGGTAGAGTGCGAGATGAGTCGGAGAGTCGGACGAGGGATTGAGATTGCCCTCTACCTTGCGGCCTGTGGCTAGTTCGAGCACGACCATGTCGTCATCGCGCAGATGGGAATACGGGACGCCGCTGGGCTTGATCACCACCATCCCGTGCGCGCGGTCCACGCCGCTGACGTTGCCCCAAGTGAGGCGCACCAGGCCGCTCGGAGGCAGTCGAAGATTGGCTTCGAGGACTTGCTGTTTGAGATCGCGGAGCATGGGAAAGGGGTAGGTGGTTGGCGGCTATGAATGCGGATGAACGGTTTGTCATCAGAGCTTCCGCACCGAAATTACTGCGCTCTGCGTCGCGCCTCCAGAGGTATTTCGCACCGTGAGGGTGTGCTGGCCGGGCTCCAGCAGCGCGATGGCTCCGCGGGTTGTGGTTTCGATTTTCAGCGTCGGCGATGACCACTCCACACTGTCGGCGGGCGCGGTGGTGCGCAGGGGAAGGCGGCGTCCGCCGTCTGGAAGATCGGGATCGAGCAGCACCGACGCCCCCGGCAGCGGCGAAAGAATGCGAAAGGCGGCGGGCTCCATCCGGTCCGTGGCCACCGCAGCGGCACCGAGCCAGTTGTCCGGGCCGGCGAGCCACGCGGCGTAGGCGGACGGCAGCAGCACGCGCCCGCCGGCGTCGTAGAGATCAGTGCCGGCGTCCCGGGCCGGCGCGAGATCACGGCGGAACTTTTCCAGAACCACAGGCCGGCGTCCAACGAGTCGCGGAGGGACGGGTTTTCCCGTCAGGGCATCCACTTCCAACTCCACGATTTCCTCCGGGCGTTCATACCATGACGAAGGCCAGCGGGTTTCCAGCCATGTGAGGATGTCGCGGAAGATGGGAGCCGCACCAGTGACTCCGGAGACGCCGCGCATCGGCGAGTTGTCGAAGTTCCCCATCCACACGCCGACGGTGAAGCGCGCGTTGTAGCCGAGCGTCCAGTTGTCGCGGTAGTCAGTGCTGGTGCCTGTTTTCACGGCGACGGGAAATGGCAGGCGCAGCGCGCTGTCCATGCCGAACGACCGCGTGCGCGCATCGTTGTCCGCGAGCACATCCGCCAGCAGCCAGCACGCCGCGGGATCGAAAACCCTCACCTCCGGCGACACCGGCGCGTCCATGAGCAGCACCGGCGCGCGATGCGTGCCGAGACGCGCGAGACAGGAGTAGGCCGTCGTCAATTCCAGCAGCGTCACTTCTCCGCCGCCGATGGTGAGGCCGAGCCCGTAGTCCTCCGGCTTTCGTGTCAGGGTATTAAGGCCGCAGCTTTGCAGCGCCTCCACGAGTGCCGGCGCGCCGCCGTGCTGTTGCAGCGTGCGCACCGCAGAAAGATTCAGGCTGTTCGCCAGCGCTGCCCGCAGCGAAACCGGTCCCGCCGCGCGATGATTGTAATTCTCCGGACGATACACGCCCGTCGGTGTCATGAACTCCACCGGCAGGTCGGACACAATGTCCGCCGGGCTTTGACCATTTTGAAACGCCAGCAAAAAGGTGAACGGCTTCAGCGCCGAGCCCGGCGAGCGCCTGGCCGCCGCGCCATTCACCTGAGAGCTGGAGTAGTCAGGGCTGCCCACGAGGGCGAGGACGTGGCCGGTGGCATTGTCCAGCACCACGACGGCGGCATGGTGCGCGTTGTGATAGGCCAGCCGTGACAGCCGGTCCCGCACGCAGCGCTCGCATTGTTCTTGAATGGCGGAGTCCAGCGTGGTGCGCAGGCTCGTCCCCGCCGGCGGCTCCTCCTGCTGGCCTGACAGAATCATGTCCACGAAATAAGGCGCGCGAAAAGCGCTCGCCTTCCGCACCATGCGCAGCGGCTCGGCCACGGCGCGCGCGTGCTCCTCCGGCGTGATCCACTCCAGCGCCTTCATGCGCGACAGCACCCATTCCTGACGCTTCCTCGCACCAGCCGGATTCCGCCATGGACTTAGCCTGGTAGGAGCCTGCGGCAGCCCCGCGAGGAAGGCGCACTCCGCGAGGCTGCAGTCCGCCAGCGGCTTGTCGAAAAACGTCCGCGCCGCCTCCGCACAGCCTTCCGCCAGACTGCCGTAGTGGAGACGGTTCAAGTAAGCCGCTAGTATTTCGTCTTTGCTCCACGTCATCTCCATGCGGCGCGCCGTGAAGATTTCCAGCACCTTCGTCCACAGGTTGCGCGGACGCGGGCGGGTGATCTTCACCAACTGCTGAGTCACCGTGCTCGCGCCCGACACACTGCGTCCCGCCGACATGGAATCCTTCACCGCCCGTGCCGTCGCCAGCCAGTCCACGCCGCCGTGGGAGCGAAACCGCTGATCCTCCGCCGCCAGCGTTGCCAGCACCAGCGACTCCGGCATTTCCTCCAGCGATAGTGCCCCGCCTGCGCGCCCGCCATTCTCCAGCAGCCGGCGCAGCGGCAAGCCATCGCGGTCCGTGAACGAACCCGCTGCTGCCGGCGGAGCGTTCAACTCTTCCGGCCATGGAAAGCACCACGGCAGCGCATACCACACCAGCAGCCATGTTATTGCCGCGGTCAGCAGCCGCCGCATCCACCGGCGCAGCTTTGAAGATTCGGGCTTCATATTCTCTTCCCGCATCCCATCCACTTTCATCAGTCAGGCAAGCGCAGCGCGAGCCCGGCGCGCAGGAAATGCGTCTTGCAAACCGCGCCCGGAGTCCATCCTTTATGCCAAGACACCCACAGGAGATCAATTCCATGAATGCACCCGACTCGTCATCATCCGGAAACGGTATCACCGGTTCGCTCAAACTCATCGCCGGCCTGTGCGTGCTGATTCTGGCTGTGCTGGCCGCTCTCCTCGTCCTCAATGTCATTCCACAGGAGATGTTTCAGGAATGGATTTCCAAAATTGGACTGCTGGCACTGATCGCTGCACTGGCCGCTGTGGCGCTGGGAGTGCTGGCGAAGGGAAGGAAATGAAGCGGGACAACGGCTGATCGTTCAGGACGGCGGATCAGAGTTGAAATAGCGCCAGCCGGCAGAAAGCCCCCGGAGGGGCTGACACCTGAATCTTTTGTGACAACCGAGCACCGCCCACCGCGCGCCGCCTACCGATCACCGATCACCGATCACCTCCGCCTCCGCCCCCCCTACCGCCGCAGCGAGTTGATCAGCTCATTTATCTTATCCCGGTTCTCCTGCACCTCCGCCTGAGTCGGGGGATTGCTGATCGCCCCGCTGAGCAAAGCCACGGCGTTCGAGTTCGC
>JANOZA010000045.1:0-11591 GCA_031429155.1 Verrucomicrobiota bacterium
GGGATGGGCTGGCCGTCAATGGCCACCTGCTTCTGCAGGGGCCGTCCGGTGGCTGTCATGCGGTAGATGCGGCCGTGCGCGTGGTCGCGGTTCGGATCGCGCACGTTGTGCTGCATGTGGCCGATGATGACGTTGTGCCAGTCGCTGATATAAAGGGCTCCATCGGCACCGAAAATGGCGTCGGACGGACGGAAGTTCTTGTCGCCGCTCATCATCAGCCCGCGCGATTTCTCTTCGCTCACAGAACCATCCGCGTTGGTGGTTTTGACCGCGAGTTCATCGCCATTCGGTTCGCCCCAGACGACTCCGGTGTCGGGATTGCGTTCGAGGTGATACTGTTTGATGCCGAGGAAGCCGATCACATTGCAGATCAGAAAATCCCCCTGCATGGCCTCCGGAAAGTGGGCGCTGGAGACGACTTCGCTGGCGGTGACAGGACGGACTTCCTTCTTCAGTAACTCGGACATTTTGAAGCCGGTGCCCGAAGGGCGCACTTGAAACGCACGACCGCCGGTGCCGTCGCTGGCGTAGTGGTAGCCCCAGTCATCGAACGAGATGCCGTGCGGGTTCGGTGAATTATTCGCGTGCAGTGCGATGGTGAAACGGCGCGGATCAAAGCGATACATGGCCGAGGCTTCAGATTGCAGGGATGGTCCCCAGGGGTGCTCGTGATTGTGCATCATGAAGACGCCGCTCTGCCAGTAGATCGCGCCGTCGGGACCATAGATGAGGTTATTGGCTCCGTGGTGCGTGTCGGAGGAATCCACGCCCTGAAGCAGGATGGTGCGCTCGTCGGCAACATCATCACCGTTGGTGTCTTTTAGAAAAAGAATCTCCGGGGTGCAGGTGACGATGACGCCGCCATTCCAGAACTCGAAGCCCAGCGGGTTCTGCACTTTCGCGAATTCAGTGACCCTGTCCGCGCGACCGTCATTGTTGTCGTCGTGCACGATTAGCAGCGCGTCGTTCATGGGTTTGAGCGGCTCCCACTTCGGATAAGTCGGCCATACCGCGGCCCAGAGACGGCCCTTGGTGTCCACCTGCATTTGCACCGGATTGGCGAGCTGTGGGAAGCGCGACTCGTCAGCAAATAGTTTGACCTCGAACCCCTTGGCGATCCCCATGTGTTTGATGCCCTCTTCGCCGCTGATGTAACGCAGCACGCCTTCCTTCATGGCGCTGGAACTCTTGCTCTTGCCGCCAACGTTTGAAACCACCGGCACCGGCTGCGGCACGTTGCTGTCGTTCACCTTTTTGTCCTTGCCGTTCGCCACGGCCCAGACGCGCTCGTCCCGGTTCGCGGTCATGACATCGAGCATCGTCTGCTCGTGCTGCAGCACAGCCGCGTTGTTTTGGCCGTCAACAAAAGTCAGGGTCGAACGCCCGCCCCATACATCGTTGCCATCGCGGGCGCGGTAGCGGTTGTTCCAGTGGAGGTCTTTGTCGAGCACGGCGGTGCGCAGTGCGGACATGGAGGGCGAGGTGGTTACAGGCTTGCCGAGTAACGCCTGGGCTATCACTTCGGCGAGCTGGCGGTTGCCTTCCTCGCTGAGGTGGACGCCGTTGATCGTCAGTGGTGTTTTCGCAGCTTTATAGAGTTCCTTGGAGGGATGGAACAGATCAACGAACGCCACCCCGGCTTCTTTTGCGGCGGCTTCAGTGGCCTTGGTGTAGGCTTCGAGCTGCACATTGTGCGCTTTGCCATCGGGCACGTTGGCGCTGCGTGTGTCCTCGTGCGCGATGGGACTGAAAAGCACAATGCGCGGAAAGCTCTTGCCATTGGCTTTCGATCCGCGCGTTTGCTTCACGAACTCGACGAGTTTTCTGCGATGATCGTCCGCTTTTTCAACACCGGCGAAGGACTCGTTGTATCCAAAGAAGCCAAAGACGACATCGGCCTTCACATGGCGCAGGTAGTCGGGCATGGATATCTGACCCTTGCTGCGCGGGAAGGAGTCGGGCCGGTCGCCACTGGCGCTCATGTTGCGGAATCGGACCTGCTGTCCCGGCAATTGACTCTGCAGCAGGGTTTCCATCCAACTGTCGTGCTGCATCCGGTCCGGCAGACCATTCCCCAGAATGGCGACTACGTCGTCGCGCCTGAACGCGAAGGGCGAAGGATCGCGGTAGTCCGCGGGCACATCAGCGAGCGCGGCACCGGCGGGTGCTGCGGGCTGCTTGTCATTTTTCCTCGCGGCTTTTGCCTCTTTCGTTGCTTCCTTCGGGGCGGGCTTCGGCGCCTCGGCTTTCCTGGGGCTGTTGTTCGCCGGGATGGGGCTCTCGAACCCCGCATACATCTCCGGCTTGATGCCCTTCGCGCAACCTCCTCCGCCAAAGGTGTTGGGCTTGAATGGGCCGACAAAGTCAATCTTGAGGTCGGCCTTGATCGCGCCCTCCATGCCCAGCGCCCAAAAACAGCCGTTCACGAGCATGCGGCGATAACCTTCGTTCGTGATGTCCTCTGAGGTTCCGTAGAGCGTTGTGAAAACACGGCCGGTTTTGCCCGAAGCGGTTTTGTAATTGCGCGTCCACTCCGATGGCATCGGTGGCTTTGAGGCATCAGCGGGTGAGTCGGTCGCCATCCCGTTGAGCGGCTGCGCCATCGTCAGCACCTCGCCGTCCGTTGGCTTGCCGACATACCCACCCGCCTGCACCCAGACGTCCTTCACTCCGCAGAGGATCGGATGAGTCTTCTTGTTTTCGACCAGCGTGATTCGGGTGCTCTGTTTATGATTGGTCCCGTAGTGGCCGACCCACGTTTGGCCCAGCACCTGATGGCCAAATCCCAGTTCGTAGCCAGCAATTTTGCTGTCGTAGGAATACTTCGCGAACGGATCATCCTTGCCAGTTTTGAAGGCATGGGTCGCGGTGCGCAGACCCACAACAGGTCCCCCGCGATTCAGGTAGTCATCGAAGTGTTTCATCTGCTCTTTCGGGAACGCCTGGAAGCGCAGGAACACCACCGCGAGGTCCGCGCTGTCGAGTGCCTCCATGCCCGGCATGTTCGAGTTTCCGGCGACTATCTCGCCGCTGGTCTGGTCAATGTTGAACAGAACGGTGCATTTGAAGCCCTGGTGTTTTGCCAGAAGCCTTGCCATGGCCGGCAGCGATTCCTCTGACCGGTATTCATGGTCTCCTGCCATGAATACGATGTGCTTGCCTTTGCCGGGCCCTTCGGTGCCCTGGTAAACGAGTGGAGCAGCAGCCGCGCGGGTGATGAACGAGAAGAGAGCGATGAGGATGTATTTCATGGGTGTGAAGCGAAATTAGGGCAGGTGGCTTTTCCCTACCAGATTTGGAATTGATTCAGATGCACGCGGAGGGCTAAGGTGCTGAATGCCCCTACTGTGGCCGCACTACTCGACAACTATAAAAGCACGGATTCCCGCCCCCCCAGCACTGTCTTTATGTGGACTGCGGAGCCGCGAGAACATGCTGTTCGTCGGCTGTGCTACCGATGGTTTAGTCGGTGGGCGCACGGTGACATCCGGTCGCGCCGGCTCCGGTCAGTCCTGGAGTGGCAGGGTGCGCTTTTCCTGCGCGCTGCGGAAGGCGGTATCCACCATCCGTTGCCCGGTGCGTGATATTTCCACCGACAGCGGGCCTTCCACTGGCAATTGATTCTCAAGGCAGTGAAGGAAATACTGCACGGGATTCTGGAATGGCGGCTTCAGGGCGTCTGCTGCGAGTTCGTAACCTTCGGGACAATCGCGGGTCTGCACGCGGATGGACGGTTCGTAGTCGTAACTGCTGATGGTCCCATCGGTGCCCTTGAGAACAAAACCGCATTTTGGTTGAGGCTGCTGCGTCCACGGGTCGGTGAACGTGCCCCAGCGCGTCTCGAATTTCGACAGGCCAAAGTCGTAGCGCGCCACGGTGATGCTGTGCTCATCCACATCCAGACCCGGCGTTCCGCTGACGGCGCTCGTCAATTCCAGCGGCACGGCTTTGTTGAAGTACCACGTCGCAAGGGTCGTGCCGTAGCCGAGGTAGTCGAGCATTGAACCGCCGCCTTCGGTCTGCTTGTAGAACCAGCTTGCGGCTTTGCGCTCCGCCGTGGGTTCAAGTTCAATTTTGTCCGCACCGTGGCAGAGTGGGCCGCGATTGCCGTCGTAGAAATGGACTTCCCGGAGCTTCCCGATGACGCCCTCCTGCACCAGGCGATAGGCAGTGGCATGGGACGGCACCCAGCGCAGCGGCCAGTTGATTGCGAGCGGCTGCCCTGCGGCCTCCATGACAGCGATCATGCGGTCAGCCTCGGCCAGCGTCGCTGCGAAGGGCTTTTCCATAAGGACCGGCACCGGGAGGACTGCGATTACCTTCTCCACCCAGTCGGCATGACGTGCCGCCGCCGGGCACAGGATCACCATGTCCGGCCGCGTATGTTCCAGACACGCACGGTAATCGGTGAAGACCTGGTCATCGCGCAGTTCAAAATTCCGCTTTGCGTCCACCATGCGCTCCGGCTGCTCATCCGAAATACCCACGATTTCTGCAGAGGGATGGTCCTGCACATAACGCAGCAGGTCGCCCATGTGAAAGTGATCGAAATTGATCCCGGCAATTTTCCAGCGTCGGCTCATGGTATTTTAGGTTGTTTTGGGGGATGCATCTATCAGCAGCGGTGGCCTGTGGCAATCAAAACGGAAATCAATCCAGGGCAGGATCCATGACTCGAACGCGTGTTTCCGGGCCGTTGTGGCGAGGAAGGATGACCGCAGCATCCGCAGCATGATTCGCATCTTACTCTTTCTGTCCGTCGTCACTATTTCACTGCCCGCCGCGGGCACCGTTAAGACTATTGCCGGCAGCGGCGCGGCAACGAGCACGGGAGACGCTGGGCTGGCGACGGCGGCGACGCTGCATGATCCGTTCGGCATCACGAGGGGGCCGGATGGCGCGCTCTATGTCTGCGAATTCTCCGGCCATGTGGTGCGGCGAATAGACGTGAAGGGAATCATCACGACTGTCGCGGGAAATGGCACGGCCGGCTATTCCGGTGACGGCGGACCGGCGGTGAAAGCGCAATTGAACAAGCCTCACGAGGTTCGATTCGGTCCGGAGGGGGCGCTCTACATTTCCGATATGTCCACGCACACGATTCGGCGCGTGGACATGAAGTCCGGGATCATGAGCACGGTCGCAGGGAACGGAAAACCCGGCTTCAGTGGCGACGGTGGTTTGGCGACGGCGGCGCAATTGAAGGATCCTATTTCGATTCAGTTCTCGCCAGATGGAAAGCTTTTTCTCTGCGATATCGGCAACAACCGCGTGCGTGCGGTGGATATGAAATCGGGAATCATCACAACTGTCTGTGGTAACGGACAAAAGAACCCTACTCCGGACGGGGCGGCATTTTCTCCAGATACGCCGCTCAATGGGCCTCGCACGATTGATTTCGACAATGAGGGCCAGGCATGGATCGCTCTGCGGGAAGGCAATGCTCTTTACCGCGCCGACTTAAAGTCCGCAAAGCTCACGCACATCGCAGGCACGGGGAAGTCGGGATTCAAAGGCAACGGGGGCCCTGCCAAAGCGGCCGAACTCGCGGGCCCCAAAGGCTTATCCATCGCCCCGGATGGCCGCGTATTCATCGCGGATACAGAGAGTCACAGTATCCGTGTAGTAGATCCGAGGAGCGGGCGTATTGATGTCGTCTGCGGCAATGGAAAGAAAGGGACTGGCCCTGACGGTTCGGCGACTGGATGCCAGCTATCGCGACCGCACGGTGTTTTCTTCGATCAGGATGGAACTCTTTATATCGGCGACACGGAGAACCATGTTGTGCGTGCGATTACGGGATTGAGGTGAGTGGCTACCAAAGTCCCCACTGCTTCGTTACCATGATGTAGATGCCGAGCAGGAGATTCGAAACAGCGTGGGCAATGATGCAAGCTCCGACGCTCTTTGTGCGGACGTAGAGCCAGCTCACCAGCAGGCACCAGAGGGCGGCGACCATAAAATCTGGTCCGAGGTGAGCAGCGGCAAACATAACCACCACTCCCGCCAGAGCCTGCCAGCGCCACTGGCCGAATGCGCCATGGTGAAAATCGCGATAAGGTTCGGAGAGCAGTCGCCAAAGGAAGCCTCGCCAGAAGATTTCTTCAGCGAATGCGACTGCCACCGTCATTCGAAGAAAGCGCAGTGCGATTACGCTCCAGTAGAGTCCCGGAGTGTCTTGCCAGAGAGTCGGATCGAATCCGGGCTCGTGACGCGACATGAAACCGAGAGACTCATACTCGCCGGCATAGCCGTGAGCCACCAGCCATGACGGAAGCAGCCAAAGGATGATGCCGAAGACGCCAACTGCTACGGCCCACGCGGCGTGCTTCGCTGTCAGCGGACGGAAGGTGTAGTTGCACCACCAGAAGGCGATGCAGGCGAGAGTGACCAGCGTTTGGACAGGATAAATCCACTGCTCCGGGTGCGACAGGTACCACGGCGCGGTCTTGTCCTCTGATTTCACTAGAGAGCCGAGGCCCATGAATGCCATGAAGATCAGCAGTGGTCCGGCCCAGGCGGCACCTTGAGAAGAACGGAGTTGGCGCAGATTCATGCGATGGGGAATGAAAGCACCAGGCACAGAAAAACCGTCCCGGCGGGGACGGCTCTTAACGGATAAATGGTGCGCGATACAGGGTTCGAACCTGTGACCCCCTCCGTGTCAGGGAGGTGCTCTACCACTGAGCTAACCGCGCTTTGTTTTCTGGAAAATACCGGGTCGGAGCCATAGAAGCGTAGAATCTCCACGCAACTGAAATCTGCTCCATTCCAAGCCGTCATGGCCCTATCGGCTCATCGGCAGGCCGTATGGAGTTGTGACATCGTTGGGCCCTGTCGGCTTGTTCCACGATTGTTCGTTGAGCTCTTCGCCCGGCAGTGGGGGACGCGGCTTCCTCTTCGGTTCGGTGGATTCACACGATGGCAGCGTGAAACAGAGTAGCCCTGCCACGGCAGTGATGATTTTGGCGGTTAGCAGGCGCATGTGCTGAAATCAAGTTACTGCACGGAGTTTTCAAAGACGACTTCATCACCTGGAAGCACTTGTGTGCCGAGTCGAACGGATTTGAGGTCAATGTCCGCGATCGTTTGATTCGCTTCGATCAGGACGGAATTGAGTTTGGCGATGAGAACACCACTGCGTTTCACAAGAATGCGGGCGTCGGAGGTGAGACCGTCATTCCGACCAACTCTGATGACGGCAAAGGAAAACTCCGGATTCACCATAATGATGCTCGCGGAACGCCCTCCGAGTTGAATGGCTTTGAGTCGGGCTGTTTGCTGAGCCTTGTACTTGGCGGAGAGATCATCACTTTCACCAGCGGCCTTCTTGTGTACCCCAAGTTCCTTCTTCAGGGTCTCGAGTTCCTGGCTCATGGCATCCGTCTCACCTTTAAGCGCCTCGACTTTGGCGAGAACTTCTTCAGGAGTGCCATCACGACCAATGATATCTTTGATATCATTCTGCATCTTGGTGCGTGTCGCGGTGATCTCCTCTATTTCCTTCTTCACCTGCTTGAGGGTATCCTCAAGGTCGTTGGTTTCGCGCGTGATCTTCTTCTCCGCGGTCGCCTCATCCTTCGCCATTCCCATGGTGGTTTTCCACTCGTCCCACGTCTTCGTCGTCTCGGCGTTCACCTTTTCCACGCCATCGTGAATAGCGACGATTTGACGGTTAATGGTGTCCTTTTCCGTGCGGGCTTCGACCAGCTTGGTGCGGGTCATAAAGGCTAGCACGGCCGCGGCACCGATGCCGAGGAGGGAAATGGCGAAAAGAATTTTCATGCGATTAGGGCGTGAGTGAAAAAGTTGGGAGTAATGATGGCAGACAAATCAATTGCCTGGGGCGGGAGTCGCCGCGTCAGCAGCCGGAGTTTCGGGTGTCTTCTCCTCCATGGGGGCTGCAGGGGCAGCTGCATCAGGAGCGGGCGGAGCGGCAAATGGATCAGCCGCAGGAGCGCCGGCAGGGTCGGCTGCTGGCTTCTTCGCAGCGGGCGCTCCAGGAGCGCCGCTGGGGATTGAGACCGTGAGCGACTTGGGCGTGGAGGATTCATTCACTACCGCGACGTCTCCCGGCAGAATCCGATCGCCTGCGGCGACTGAGCCCGGGATGATCTCACAGATGGATTGATTCTGCTCGAGGGTCGTGACTATCACCTTGCCGACGAGCGTAGTTCCACGCACGATATCAAACTTCGATTTTTGAGTGACTTTCTTATCGTTGCCGGCGGGAAGAACGACGAAGCCCAACTCGGGGTTAACAGCGGAAACGCGGGTTCTGAAGCCGGCGGCGACGGTGCCTGTCTTCTGCCAGAGTTCCAGTTGCTTGAGGCCGGAGATTACTTTGTCCGTCGCTGCCTTGTGAGAGATGGTTGATTCGATGGCACCCTTGGTGTTGGCCACTTCCAGAGTGAGTTGGGCCTGCTTGGCTTCCAGCACTTTGAGTTCGGCCACCAGACGCGGGAGGCCGCCGAGGTCCTTGAGCTTCTGCTCAAGATCCGCCAATTCTTTCGCCGCTGCATCTTTCTCGCCGGTAGTCTTGGTTACTTCCGCCTGCTTTTCATCCTTGGCAGCTTGGGCCTTATTCTTAAGGCCAGTGTTCTGCGCAAGGAGAACTTTGGAATCTCCAAGGTCTTTCTCTGAATTGGTGTGGGCCGTGTTTGACGCTGTCTTGTTCAGATCGGCGGAGGTCTTATTGGTTCTCGCAGCCTTCCTCTGATCCATCTCCGACAGGTAGTCGGGGCGAATCTGAGTATACATTATGCCGCCGGCGCCGAGGAGCAGGAGGCCCGATACGATGGAGAGTGGTTTCCACATAGGAGTTTTTCTGATGGGTGGGTTGGGGAATTTGACATCTGTTTACAGACACTCGCCAGACAAGACAAGATGAATTTTCCAGCCGCCGGAGATTTTTGGAACCAAACCGGACTAAATTTCAACTGGGGGCCGCCGAAGTTACATTTCAAACGCCTTCACCCGCCATTTGACAAGTGACATGGCTTGCATAGCCTCCCGCCCCACTCAAACCGCCGGCACCACTGCCTGCACTTACCCTCACCAACCGCACATGCCCGAAATCCAAGTCAAAAAAGGAGAGCCGATTGATCGCGCCCTCAAGCGCCTGAAAAGCAAGATCGAAACCGAGAGCATTCTCGAAGAGTTCCGCCGGCGCCGCCAGCACGAGACACCAACTGAGCGCTCCAAGCGCAAGGCCCGCAGCGCTGCCAAGAAGAAGAATCAGAAATACCGCTTCGTGCCGTAGGCTGTTTCTCCTCGAAACTTTTTCCCAGGAAAGCCCCGGATGACTCCCCGGGGCTTTTTTGTTGTCATCCGCAGATTTTCTATGCACTGCGGCGGCAAAAGTGTAAGATTCTTGCCACCTGCCGCCGTTTTGCGGCTGTCTGTATAACCACCAACTGACTTCCAGGCTTATGTCCGATCCTGTTACACCATCCAACTCCCCGGCACCGGCTCCCGCCCATGTGGCTACTTCTCCGGAGGACCGCCATCCGCACAGTCTAGTCGTCCGCATGTGGCCGAATGTCCCCATCCTATACCCCATGGCCATCGCCGCGCTGCTCTGCGGCATCTTCAGCATGATGTTCGGCGTGGACAGCACGCTGAAAGACATCTCCGCCCCGCAGGAGGCGATGGTGCAGACCGTCAATGGAGTCACCACCTCCACCGCCGCAGAAGACGTCCAGGTGCAGGTCAAGCCCTCTGTAGTCGCCGAAAAACTCAAAGCCGAGCAGGTCATCGCTCTCGTCTTCCTCGCGGCATTCACCTACACGCTCATCGTCGTGTGCACGGACATTGTCCTGACATGGGCGCTGCTTGGACTGGCCGGGTTGCTCATCGTGGGAATGACCATGTTCATCATTAATATCTACCATCCGTTCCTGCCGGGCTTCTTCAGTTTTATCTCCCGCTTCACCCCTGTGGCCAATGCGCAAATGTATTTCGCCATCTTCATCATATGGGGATTCCTCATGGTCGGAGGCATCATCTACAGCCGCTTCCACTATGTAAAAATCGAGAGCAACGAAGTCGTCCTCGTCGGCGGCGTGCTTGACAAGCGGAAGCGCTATTCCTCCATGCGCATGCAATACACCAAGGAGATTTGTGATGTCTTTGAATACTACCTCCCCTTCGTCCGCAGCGGACGTCTTATCCTGCGCTTCCCGCAGGAGGCCGAGCCCATCATCATTGATCACGTTATGCATATTGATAAGGTGATCGCCAAACTGGACCATGTCACTGCCACGCTCCAGACCTCGCCGGAAGACATGGAAGAAGCCACCTCCTAACCTGTGTCCGGCCTCATCGTAAAACCCCGCGCCCGCATTTTTCACGGCCACGAGTGGGTCTATGCCGCAGAGGTTCAAAAAATCTTCGGCGAGCCCGTGCCCGGCAGTGTCGTCTCGCTAAAGGACTTCAAGGACCGTCCCCTCGGTTCCGCCATTTATAATCCTCAGTCGCAGATCGTTGCGCGCCGATTCTCGCGGCACAAGGAAACGCTGGACGGTGACTTTTTCGTCCGCCGGCTTAAACGCGCCTGGGCGCGGCGTGAGCGCATGCCGGGGCTCGACCCCGATCTCTGCCGCGTCGTCTGGAGCGAAAGCGACGGCCTGCCCGGCGTCGTCGTGGACCGCTATGGTCCGCACTTTGTCCTCCAGACGCTCACTCTCGCGATGGACCAGCGCAAAGCCCACATCGCCGCGGCGATCGTCGAAGTTTTTCAGGCGGAAAGCGTCACCGAGCGAAACGATAGCGCGATCCGCATTGCCGAGGGACTGGAGCAGATCACAGGCATGCTCCACGGCAGCGCTCCTCAACCATTCCGCGTCACCACTGCCACCGGCAGCTTTCTCGTGGATCTGCTTGGAGGGCAAAAAACGGGCATCTATCTCGACCAGTTGGACAACTACCGCGATGCGGGCTCCCGCGCTGCTGGCAAACGTGTGCTCGACTGCTTCTGTAACCAGGGAGGCTTCGCCCTCGCCTGCGCCCAGGCCGGCGCCGCTCATGTCACCGCCGTGGACGTCAGCGAATCCGCCATCGCCACCGCCCGCGAAAACGCCGCAGCCATGGGCCTTAGCGACAAGATCGAATTCGTTACCGCCAACGTCTTTGACTTCCTCAAGCAGCAGGAAGCCGCCGGCATCACTTACGACTACATCATCCTTGATCCGCCCAGCTTCACGCGGAATAAGAAATCTGTCCCCGACGCCCTGCGCGGCTACAAGGAAATCCACCTGCGCTCGCTGAAGATGCTCCCGCACAACGGCCTCGTCAGCACCTACTGCTGCTCGCACCACGTCAGCACCGGCGAATTCCGCGCCATCGTCCTCGAAGCCGCAGTGGATGCCAAGAAGACCCTTTGCCAGCTCGCCTTCCACCAACAGCGGCTCGACCACCCGATCCTCAGCACCGTGCCCGAGACCGAATACCTCCGCGGGTATACTTTCGAGTTGCTCGCGGCATTCTGAGAGTCCTGAAAAGCCATCCCCGTCAGTTTCCTCTGATCCAGGGGCGGGCAGAAAGATATGTCCCGCCTTGCTCCCCGCTGCTGACTGGGCTTATGCTGGCGG
>JANOZA010000046.1:0-24382 GCA_031429155.1 Verrucomicrobiota bacterium
CCGAGAGTGTTAATCCCCGTACCACACCGGCCCCCGGTTCGGGTGCTATTCATGGGGGAACCGCGCTGCGGTTCGATGCAGGGAGTCCGGACTGTTTGCAAAGACACCGCCCAATGACCATGGTTAGCATTGGGCGGAGCCCCAATGCTAACCGTTGTTGAACGATTCGCGGTCGGGCTTGGGGCAGTCTCACTCCCGGGAGTGACGTGCGGACGGGGCGTCAGCGGGCAAAGCTTTCGGGCTATCGCGCCGGGCTGCCGTAGAGCGGCAGGTAGCGGTAATAGACTTCCAGCGAGAGCGTCGCCATGGCGGTCGTCACGAGGCGGCCGCTTTCGCCGGCCCACTCGCCGTGGGGGTCCCAGCTTCCGGCTTCGTTGCCGCTGCGGCTCTGTGAGGAGACCAGGATGGGGCGCAGGCGGCGGTTCCATTCCTCCCAGACCGGGCCGTGATGCTGGAAGAGGGCCAGCGAGCCGTAGTACCAGAAATACTGACTGACGCGGGCCGGGTCCGGCATTTGCGTCTTCAGATACTCGGCAGATTCCTGCATCTCCGGCGACTCGCGCGGGGTGCCGAGGAGTTGGCGGGCGAACATGGCTTCGGCGACCATCGCGGGCTTGGGATTGCGGTCCTGATAACCGTAGTGACCGGCACGCGCGCCGCCGGCGGTGGAGTCGAGCCAGCGGTCGGCCAGTTCAAAGGATTTAGCTGGCACGGGAATGCCTGCCATCTCCGCGCTCTTTAAGGCCATGACCTGCCAGCCGAGGACCGATGTGTCGCCGGCTTCGCCCGGCTGATATCGCCAGCCCCCGGTTTGCTGATTCTGGGCGCGGACAATGAAGGCAATGATCTTTTCCACCGGCTCGCGCAGGGCGGGATCTTTGGTCAGGCCATAGGCCTCGGCGAGCGCGATGGAGGCGATGCCGTGATCATACATGTTCCCCCCATCACCGCGCAGGTCGCCGTCGGGCCGGATTTTTCCGGTGAGCCATTTGATCGCCCGCGTCACCTGGTCGCGGTGCGGACCGTCTTTCTGATGCGTGGCTCCCCAGCCGAGATAACAAAGCGTCGCGAGGCCGGTGGCGGCAACATCGTGACCGCCCTGGCCGCCATATTTAGAGATGGACCAGTGGCCGTCGGCTTCCTGATTCCGGCTGATCCAGTCCATGGAGCGCTTGATGGCGCCTTCCGTTTCCTCGCTGCCGCCGAGTTCCTTGATGACCTTTTCGCGAACTGCAGGCTCGCGCAGCATGTAGGGCTTCACCACCAGCGCGGGGGATTCCATGCGAATGTCAGGACGCGGCGGCAGCGCGGGCAACTTCGTGGCGGCAAGGGCCACTGGCGCGGTTGCCTTAAGCACGGACGCGGGCAGCGGAAGTTGCGGAGGCAACGGCGGGCGGGTGGCGGGTGGCGGCGGAGTTGATGTCAGGGTCAACGTCGGAACAGGCGGCGACGGGGACGGCATCTGCGCAGGGATTTCTGTTTTGACGGCGGCGGCGGGAGTGGAATCCAGAGGCTTCACTTCCTGGGATTTCATCGCGATGGGCTGGGGGCGTCCGCTTTCCATCTGCACCGGTGCGAGCGGCTGCGGACTCCATTTCACCGCGGGCGGGGCGGCGGCGGCAAGGCGGGCCACCGGCTCCGTGGCGATCACAGGCAACTTGTCGAATGCGGCGGATGGCTGCTGGCGAATTTTTAAGTCCGGCAACAAGGGCACGGGCGGCATGGGCTGCGTGGCGATCAGTGGCGCGGCGGGAACGGGTGTCGCGGGATTCGGCGAGGCGCTGGGCAGTGGCTTTATTTCCGGAGCTTTTTCCGCTGCAATGGGAGGGCGCATTTCCAGCGCCGCCGGTGAAGTGGCCGTCAGTTGTGGCGCAGGAAGACGGTGAATCATCGCGGGCAATTGATCCAGCGCTTTGGCTTCTGCGGGCTTCGGCGCATCCATGGCAAATACCTGCGCAGGTTGCACGTTAGGGGCCGGCTGTGCGGGCGGCTGGACCATCGCAATTTCCGGCAGCGGTCGCCGGTCAACGACGGCGGCTTCGACGGCCATCTGCTGCGGCGCGGGCGGCAGTGCCGTCACCTGCTCACGAATTTCCAGCGCCAGCCGTTCCTGGGCGAGAGCGTCGGCATCCACCGGCAGTTCAAGCGACGGGCTTTTTGCCGCTTCGTAGATGGCTTCCGAGACGACCCACAGGCTGAACACAAATGCCAGCAGCAGGTGTACCAGCAGCGACACCACGAGGGAGCGGAACAGAATGCTGTAAGTCCGCTGATTCCGCGGATTGATGAAATGCCGCACCAGCCAAAACAGAAGGATGAGCGCCGCGAGCATCCCGGCGAGGCTCCACTTCACTTCGACAATGGCGTGCCCCAGCCGGGTGAGCCATGGCAAGTTCGAAAACGACGCGACTTGTCCAGTCAGGGTGAAGGTAGGCTGATCGGCGGTCCCGCCGGTTTCCAGGTGCCAGCGATCCGGCCGCAGCAGCATCCACAATCCGGCGAGCAGCGCGAGGCCCACCAGCGCGACGATCAGCCGGAACCGCCGTGAACGCTGCTTCATGGCCGTGTCTGGTAACCGAGATTTGCCTCACGCACGCCGGCCTGCTTTGCGGCGAGGACCGCGGCGGCCACGTGCCCGTGCAGCGCCATCCGGTCGCCGCGCACCAGCACCTTGTGGCCCGGATGCTCCTTCACATCCGCCGTCAGCGCGCTTTGCAGCCCGGCGAGATCATGCTCCTTCGTTCCCAAAAGATAGCTGCCGTCCTGCCGCACATTCACAATGATAACCTTGGGGGCCTCACTGATCGCCTGCCCCTGCCCCGCCTCCGGCAGGTTGACCGTTTCGTCGTGCTCCTCCTGCTGGAACGTGGTCGCCGCGAGAAAGAAGATGATGAGGATGAACATCACATCAATGAGCGGGATGACATTGATCATATCCCGCTCTGGCTCCAGTTGTCGGCGAATGCGCATGGTTACCAGGTGCCTTTCGGCATGAGGGTTTCCATGGGCGGCACCGCTGGCTTCGGAGCCGCCGTGCAGTGTTCGATGATCTCGAGTCCCATGTCTTCGATTTCATCCACCCTCGCATCAATGCGGGAGTTGAGGATGTGATAAACGACCAGCGCCGGAATCGCGATGGTGAGGCCGGTGCCGGTATTGACGAGCGCCTCATAAATGCCGCGCGCGAGGAGATCGGCCTTTCCGCTTCCAACCATGGTCGAGGTCTCAAAGGCGGTGATCATTCCATAAACCGTTCCCAGCAGCCCCAGCAGTGGGGAGATCGTGACGATCACGCTCAGTCCGCGGAGACTGCGTTTCATCCGATCGGCCTCGCGGGCACCGGCGTCTTCGATTCCTTTTTCGACAAATGAATCGCCGCGAGCCATGTTCATCAGGCCGGCTTTAACAATGATGGCGGCGGGCGTGTTGCTCTGCTCGCACCAGGCGACCGCCGCCTTCACATTGGCGGAACCGCGCGGCATTCTCTCTTTCAGGCCGGCGAGGAATCCATCCGGGATGATCCTCTTTTTCCGGAGACCGATGCAGCGTTCGATGGTGAAGCCGAGCGCGAGCAGCGAACACAGTCCGAGCGGATACATGACCGGGCCAGCTTTTGAGATCAGCGTCCAAAGCGTCTCCTGAGATTGCGGCCCGGCCCCCTTGCTCTCTGGCGGCGCGGCGTGGGCAGTGGCCGCGAAAACGGCAAACGCTGCGAAACAAACGAGCAGCGATGCGATGCGGGATCGGGTGGATGAGAGAAGCATGGTGTCGTGTGACGTTCGGGATGTTTAGGGCAAGAACCACAGCAGTGCAGTGATATTTTCCGCCAGCGCCATCTCTGTTACCCGCATTCACGCAAGGCCGCCAGTTGCTCCCAAGTCCGAAGCCCGCCCGCCAGTAGTCCGGCTCACGACTGGAGTGAGCGATGGCGAGGACATGAATGCTCTCGCTGGCGCCATCATAGGAATAGACCACGGATTATGGAAATCGCTCCACCCCGACACGCCTCGCCTCACCGCGAAACTTCCGGAACAAAGCCGGCGTAGCGCGGGCGTGGGCCGGTGTGGCTTCCACCGCCGCGAGGAAACGCTCCGCGAGGCCAGCGTCCGACCGCTTCGCATAAAAAGCGCGGAACAGTTCTGTTCGCACTGTGCTTCATCGTCCCATGTGACTGCCGTCATGCCTTCGCACTGCTTTGGTCCGCCGCCAGCCGGCGCGCTTCGGCCATCACTTCCTCATGCGGTACTCGTTTGGCCTCACTTGACTTTGCGCGCTCCATGCGGCGGTCAATTTCGGCCAGCCACGCGGGACTCAGCGGCGCATCGTCTGCATCCACGCTTTCGATCAGGCGGGACGCCATCCGTGACCGTTGCTCCAGCTGCAGGCCCAAGGCTGAATCAAGAAGTGTCTCAAAAGTCATCGCAATCATGGTTGGAAACATGTGATCAAATCGGTGAACTTTCGAGCCCCAGTACACACGCGCCTGAGCCTAATTTTCAACGCCCGAGCCTCCCCCCGTCAGTTCCTCAATCTCCCCTGCCAGCTTGTCCGCCTACGCCTCTGCGTCCCCGGTTCGGGGGCGGTTCAAATTCAGCGATTCCCACTTATCTTAGCGCCACCCTGGTCTGGACTGTTGTTTCCCTCTCCGCGATTTGAGCGATGGGCTTATTTCAATTCCGTCACCTTTCCCAAAAACAAACACACCCCGCTACCCTGGTGCTGAATAGCAAAGACAAAAGAACGGTCCACGCGTACCTCCACCGGCTTTTCTGGTGGCGCACCGAACGGGGCTGCTGAAGCGGTGGTGGCTGCTGCGGCCTCCGTGCCGCGCTCATCCACGGAAATGAACGTACGGTGGAAGATGTCCGTGAGGGCCAGGTAGTCGTTTGAGGTGCGCGACGCTATGTTGCTGAAGTCGGCACTGCCTGCGGGAGCGTCGAAGGCGCTCTTCATGCCGAGCTGTTGTAGCCCCCGTGTGAGATTCATGGTGGGCGGAGTCAGTTTGAACTTCGGCAGCCAGAGCTTTATGTCCATGCCGTCCAGTTTCGCGAATTTTGCGAGTTGCGCGGCTGTGAGCGATTTCACAAGGTGGTCCAGGCCATCCCGGGCCTCCGGCAGAAGGATGAGCATGTGGACATCAGCTCCACGGTAGCCGAGCGTCACGGCTGTGAATCCGTTCCCGCGAGTGTGACCAAAGATTGACCGCTGATACATGGTGGAGACGTTCACAGTCTTACCGCCATGGTTATTGAATGGCACCGGGAGCGTGACAGCCGGCTCGAACTCCGACCGCCACGGGGCCTTGAACCAGATGGCATTGGCCAGCACGAGCTTTGTATTTACGCTAGGATTTCCCGGAGGGAGGAGGTCCATGATGCTCCCGGCGGTGCGTTCCTTCGCCCATCCATTGATCGACTGACGCGCTGCCTCCGACTGGCGAAAATCGAGTGCCTGCAGCGGGGCCTGCCACTGTATTTTCGTGTCTTCGATGAACTCCGGCAGAAAACCGTATCCGCTTTGGCCGAAGAGACGGTTGGCGATCCGAAACTGCACGGGGTCGGCCCGCCGGCCCGCAGCGCGTTCCGCAGCTGCGTCTTTCGCCGATGTGGTGATCATGGCCATCAGTTCCTTGCGCAGCGCGGCAAAGTCCTCCGACGCTTTGTCTGCTCTTTTCTCTACGTGCAGCACTTTAGCCATCTCTTCTTGCGTTAGGCCAGCCGCTCCGCCCATCGTCATTGTGAGCGCTGCGGAGATGGAAAAAGGAGAGAAAATGACATTGCCGGCGGGGGCAGAGGCGCGCAGCAAATCCAAGCCGAAGGCGTTGGTGGCGTCTGCGGCGTGCTCGGCGGCGCGGGCCTGTGGACCGGTGATGACAACAAGGAAGAGCAGAACTCGGTGGAACATGATGCGGGAGGATGGGCCATTTTTGGGTCGTCCACCAGCAGAAAGGTCGCCGGGGACCGCTGATGTGCCTGAACCACATACCGAGCCAGTATCTACAACTACTTGTCCTCCGACCGCGAGGGCACCAGTATCCATAGGGCGAGAAACAACTGGCCACACCAAGAATGCAGGAGGTTGTCGGTATTGCACTGCTTGAGGCGGTGCCCTGTCGGTTCTGACTCCCATCACCATTGGTCAAGTGGGCCGTTATAGTCTACCATTAACTTGTCTTCGGGAACCCGCTCATCGTGACGATGCCGCCAGCGGGCGCAGCGCAGAGCGGAGGCCGGCGTGTTTGTTCAGGGACGATCCTTGAGAAGCTGGCGGGCGAGGGCGGCGGCTTCGGTGTCGGGATATTTCTGTGCCACTTCCTGGTAGCGCGCGGTGGCGGCGGGCTTGTCGCCTTTGCTGTCGAGACAACGTCCGATCTCCAGGAGCGCCTTGGAGGACCAGGCGGGGAACGGATGGTTCACTTCGACGTTGCTGAACTCTTTGATGGCGTCGTCGAACTTGCCGGTGGCCAGCAGGCATTCGCCGGCCTGGAACTGGCTGCGGGCTGACGTTTCATCGCGGGGCCCGGCGGCGATCGCTTTGCGGTAGGAGTCGAGCGCGACGGGATAGTTCTTCTGGTTTTCCGCCGCCCAACCGAGACCGAAGTGCGCCTTCGAGAGGAGCTTGCTCTGGGGGTACTGCGCGAGAAAAGCGGTGTAGGATTTCTGCGCTTCCGGCCAGTTGGAAGTCTGGATGCGGCACTCGCCGAGGCGAAGCAGCGCCTGCTCTTTCAGTTCCGGCGGTGGCGTGCCGGCGGTCTCGGCAAGGGATCGCTCGTAGTGTTTGGCTGCGGCGTCGAATTCCTTAAGCTTCAGACGCGCCTCGCCGGCCTGATAAGCGGCGGTAGCGGGAGGCGGCGCGCCGGGAGTGACGCCAGCGGCGAGCACGCCTTCGAATGCCAGAGCGGCGGCGGCGTTGTTGTCTTTCGCGAAGTAACTCCATGCGAGCCGGTAGTTCGCGCGGTTCTTCAATCCGGGGTCCGTTGTTTTAGCGATCAACGGGACGAGGCGGGCGATGACGGCATCGTGTTTGCCGGCCTGAAATTCCAGCTCGGCCAGTTCAAAGGCCGCCGGGCCGGCGAGTTCGCTGGCGGCAAATCCAGCCAGCAGGTCGGCGTAATACTTCGCGGCTTCATCGGTGCGCTTCAGTTCTTTGGCGCTCCACGCCAGCTCATAGAGAGCGCGCGCCACCAGGGGTGAGGCCGGTTGCTTCTGGACGACTTTTTGCAGCGGTGCCAGCGCCTGCTCCCATTGCTTGCGGCGGGTGAAAGTGATGCCGAGATGGAACTGCGCCTGGTCCAGCCGGGCGTCGGACGGATAGTCGCGAATGAACTGCTCCAGCGCGGCCTGGGCCGGAGCAAAGTTGTCCTTCTGCAGCAGCAGTGTCGCCTGTTGCAGACGCGCGTCGGCGGCCAGCACGTGTTTCGGAAAACGATCCGCGACGACTCCAAAATGCTGCGCGGCTTCCTCCGGCTTGCTTTCCGCCGCGGCGACCCAGCCGAGGTAATACTCAGGCTGGGGAGCGGGCGGATTTTCCTTCGCGAGTTGCGCGGCCTCGGTCAGTGCCTGCCGCGCCGGGCCAAACTGTTTGGCTTCGAACTGCATGCGGCCCAGTTCTGTCAGGGCGTGAGGCCGCTGCGTCCCGGCGGGATATTCTGCAGCCAACTTTTGCAGCCGCGCCAGTGCTCCTGCGGCATCGGCTTTCTCTTTGCAGGCGAGTGCCGCGGTGAACAGAGCCGTGTCCGCCTGCGCGTCTTTCGGCTGTTGTGCCACAAAGCGGTCGAGATGCGTAATGGCGACATCCCATTGCTTGAGCTGATACGCCGCGACGCCGGCCATGAAGGCCGCCTGCGCGAAAAACGGGTCCGGCAGATTTTTGGCGGCGACCGGCAACAGCAGCGGCAGGGCTTCGGCCCACTTTTGCTGCTGGAACGGAATATGCCCGATGCGCAGCCTTGCCGCGTCCGCGCGTTCCGCCGCGGCATTCTCCGCGAGCCAGGTTTTGTAGGCCTGGAGAGCCGGATCGAGTTGATTGAGCAGGAAGAGATTCTCCGCGCGAATGAACGCGACTTCCGCCGTCCCCTCGCCTTTGGCATTCTCTCTGAGGAAGGCGTCCGACTGCTCCAGGCTCGCCTGCCATTTGCCGGCGCGCTGCAACGCATAGGCCCGCAGACGCATGGCATCCGCCGTCCTCGCGGGGCCGGGTTTCAACTCCACCAGCCGCAGCCACGCCGTCGCGGCTTCATCGAATTTATTCTGGCCCGAGAGCGCATGGCCCAACTCCAGTTGCAGGTCGGGCAGCGCGGGATCGTTCGCATACTTCGCAACCGCCGGAGCGAGCGCCGCCGCCGCCTCGACGAACTTCAACTGCTTCACCTGGATTTTCGCCAGCCAGAGCGCCGCCTCGGCCCCGGGTGGAGCATCCGGTGGAACCAGGCGCAGGAGAGCCTCGGCCCCTGGCAGATCGTTTTTCCCAAAGGCGATGCGGCCGCGATACAGCGTGGCATGAACATTCAGCGGATGATCCTTTTGCGCCCTGGCCAGCTCGGCAAAGGCGAGCGCCGCTTCATCGGGCCGGTTCTGCTGAAAGCGGACGAACCCGAGGCGGAACCACGCGTCCGGCGCGGAAGTGCCAGGGAGTTTGGCCGCGGCATCGAAGTGCCGCGCCGCGGTTTCCAGGTCGCCGAGTTCGCGCACTGTATCGCCGAGCAGGAAGGTCGCCTGCTGGAGAAACGGCGCATCCTTTTCAGTGAGGCACTTCTCCAGCAACGCGGCCGCCTCTTTGAATTGCTTCGTTTCAAAGTGCGCCACAGCCATCTGATACTGCGCCCGGCTCAGGACCGGTGCGACGGGCGCCAGGGCGACCAGCTCCGCTCCGCGCCCGAGAACCTCTTTCCACTGCTGCTGCTGAAAATGAGCTTCGGCCAGACCGGCCAGCAGTTTCTCCCGGCTGGACTTTTCCGTCGCCGCCGCGAGGCCCGCCGTGAACACGCGCACAGCATCGGCGGGCTTGTTCAGCATCAGGAAACACTGCCCGCTAAACAACTGCGCCTGCTCGCGTTCGGCCGGTTTGCCGTCCGCCGCCGCCTTCGTGAGGAGTGGCTCAGCCTCCGCGTACTTGCCCATGCCGAAATAGCTCAGCCCCAATCCGAGCTGCATGCTCTTTGCCTTTTCGTGATTCGGATACTTGGAAGCAAACTCCTTATACTGATCCGCGGCCAGGGTGTAGAGATTGCGGTTATACAAGGCATTGGCATTGAAATACAGGTCCAGCGCCGGATCCGCCGCCGGCTGCTGTGCCGGCAGGAAGCAAGGCAGAGCGAGAGAAAGCAACAGGGCCCCGGTTCCGATCCAATTCACCATTCCCCTCTGGAGGTGTTGCCTCTTGGGCTGCCGGAAACTGGCAAGTGGTGGAGTAGGATCTCTCATGCGGCGCGGGTGAACTCAGGATTTCAAGTATGGCAGGAACCAACGCCGGTTCCTGACTTATGAAGATGCACACTCGCACGGCGAGTCAAGGTGCGTGGGCCCCGGGAATATTCCCGCGCTTACGGACCAGGCGCTGCCTCGCCATGGCCGTGCAGTCGTCTTCCGCGCAGCCCGATCACCGGCACTCTCACCGTGCGATGGTGACGGCGGGACCGGAGACTTGCTGTTTGGTTTCACCGCCGTCCGGCCAGCGGACGGTAACTTCGGCGTTATCCTGGATGGTGAACCACAACTCCTGGGGACCGGCTGTAAGGTAGCTTCCGCCGGCAGCAAGCTCGGCAGTCTGGGGCGGGAGGCTGCCGCTGCGGACGGTGACGCGTGCGCCGGCTGCAGGCGCTTTGTCTTTCAGGCGGATGCTGAGGAATGACTTGTCGGGCGTGCGGGTAAAGACGCGGACGGGGCCGTTGTTGATGCCGAAAACGAGGTCGGGCGCTTGGTCGCCGTTCACGTCGGCCAGGGCAAGGCTCCGGGCATCCTGGGGGACGGCGAGGCCGCTTTCAGCAGGCCAGACAGGGTTGAAGTTTCCTTTCCCATCTCCAGCAAGGAGTAGGCTGAGCCCGCCGTCCATACGGCCCGTTTCGCGCTGAGGGCCGAAGAAATTGTGCGTGATGACGATGTCAGGATGACCGTCACCGGTGAGGTCGGCAGCAACGACGCCGAATGCCGGGGCAATTTGCGCGAGGCGCGGCAGCGGGCGGAAGGTGAACTTCGCATGGCCGTCGTTGAAAAGCACGCCGCTGCTGAGTTCGGTGACGGTAAGCTTCTGGCAGCCTTCGAGTTTCTCCGGTGCATAGACTTCACTGAGTGTGGCGCTGGCGAAGGTGTGAAATGTGGGAAGCTTGCCGCGGATGAAGGGCATGGCGGCGCTGGAACAACTCAAGCCGCGCCGCGGACGCAGGATGTCGCCTTCGTATTTTGCCTCGACGATTTGCTTGTGGCCGGTGCCATCGAAATCACCTGCGAACAGCAGTTCGGGCTTCTGCTGAGTGGCTTTGTATTTGGTGTTGAGCCCGAAATTGGTGACGACGTAGTCCATGTCGCCATCGTGATCGAAGTCAGCGGCGGCGAGACCGTTCCACCAGCCAAGCAGCGGCGCGAGGCCGGCGGCTTCAGTGGTGTCGGTGAGCTTGCCGCGGTCGTTTTGGAGAAGCCTCGGACTGCCCCACTCGACGGTGACGAGAAGATCGAGCCAGCCGTCGCCATCGGCATCGGTCCAGAGGGCGCTGGTGACCATGCCGAGGTCGAAGGGTGTGGCGGTGAACTTTCCGGCGTTATTGATGAGCAGGGTGCTCTGCGGCGCAGCGGGATATTGGCCGGGCATCTGGCGTCCGCCGATGAAGAGATCGGTGTCGCCGTCGCGGTCAAAGTCGGCCCCGGCGACGATGCTGCCGCTGACGCGCTCGTCGGGCAGAGCCTCCTTCGGCGCGGCGGTGAGGTTGCCTTTGCCGTCGTTGAGGTAAAGGCGGTCCCGGAGTTCAAGGTCGCCGGCTTTGCATTCGTTGCCGCCGCTGACGACGTAGATGTCCTGGTCGCCGTCGGCATCGGCGTCGAAGAAGAGGGCGGCTTGATCTTCACACATCTTGTCCGCCGCGAGCGATGGAGGGACGGATGGGGCGGATGAGCCGAAGGGGGCCGATGCGACCTGACCCGGGAAACCCGCGGCCCCTGCCAGCCAAAGGTCGTCCTTGCCGTCCCCATTGAGGTCGCCAAACGCGAGGCCTGGGCCATACATGGAGAGGCGGTTGGGGAGGAGCGGTTCGCGGGCGAAGTCGTCGTAGGGGGTTTCTTCGTGCTTCAGCGCTGCGAGGGCCTCAGAGCTGGAGAAGAGCGCGGGTTTTGTGGCGGGTGCTTCGATCCGTGCAGGGCCCCCCTCGGTAATAGTAGCAAGCTGGTTGACGGCGATGTCGGGGAATGTCTGCACGCAGCCGCTGGGCCAGCGAACGGTGAGAGTTGCTCTGATTTCCGCGCCAAGCCCGAAATGCACCAGCGGATCGCTGGCACTGAGGAAGCCGCGGGTGACGGTGACGTAGCGCGTCAGGCTCAAGCCGCCTGCGGTGGTCGCGGTGACGGTGGCACCGAGGCCACCAGCGTTGCTGGCCGTGCCTTTGAGGCGGACTTCGAGCGCATTGCCGGTGGCGCGGTTGCGATAGAGGCCGGTGGGCACGTCGAGATTGGCAACGACGAGATCCAGCGCCCCGTCGTTGTCGAAGTCCGCAGTGGCTGCGCCGAAGGTGACGCCTTCGCGATCCAGGCCCCATTCAGAGGCACATTTCTCGAACTTCAGATCATGTGCGTTGCGGAAGGCGATGTTCTTTTCCTTCCGCACTGGCTGCTCGCGCCAGAATTTCGCGATCTCCGGAGTGCCGGCTCCGAACTTCTTGTCGGCCTCTTTCGTGAGATCGGAGTTCATCATGTCGCGAAGCACGCCGTTGGTGATGAAAACGTCCACCCAGCCGTCGTTGTCGTAGTCTTCGAGACGCGGCGTCCACGTCCAGTCCGTGCCGGCGAGACCGGACAGGAAGGAGCCCTCCAGCATCCGCCCGGTGCCGGAGTTGATGTAGAGCGCATTGCGCATGAACTGCCGCGGCTCGGCCCAGTCGAGAAACCATCCGCTGTCGTCCATGTTGCCCATCATGACCTTGTCCCGGTAGTGGCTCGTGGCAGCCATGTCTGACGTGATGAGGTCCATGAGACCGTCGTTGTTCAGGTCGCCCACATCCGCACCCATGCTGAACCACGGCGTGTGCGGGATGGTGGAGGCAAGGCTCTCGGTGAATTTGCCGCCCCCGCCATTGTGGTAAAGCCGGTCGGGGCCGGTGTAGTCGTTGGAGATGTAAAAGTCAGGCCGGTTGTCCCCGTCGTAGTCCCAGGCGACAGCGGAGAGGGTGAACCACGGGCCGCCGATGCCGGAACCCGCCGTCAGGTCGGCGAATTTTCCTTTCTCCTGCCGGAAAAAATGGTCCTTCTGCGCAGCGGGAACATTTCGGGCGCGGTCACCAGGCAGGTAGAGCATTTCCCAGAATTCCTCCAGTTCCGGCGGAATGACGGGCACCTTTTTCCCGTCGGCCCGGTCGACCATATTGACACGGAATTTTCCCTCCGGTCCCGGAGGAAAACCGGACGTGGCCAGATAGCCGTCGAGCTTTCCGTCTCCGTCGGCATCGGCCCATGCCATGGTCATGCTGGCGCGGTCCACGGCGAGACCCCATGCCGCGGCCTGGTCCGTGAAGCGGCCCTTGCCATCGTTGATCCAGAGCCGGTTTGGACACCGGTAGCCGCAGACGAAGAGATCATTGTCGCCGTCATTGTCCACGTCCACGCCCTGGGCACCGGTTCCCCAGTGCTGTGGGTCTCTGATTCCGGCGTTTTCCGTGATGTCGCGGAATTTGAAGTCCCCGAGATTCTCGTAGAGGACACCGCCGCCTTTCGGACTCGTGACGTAGAAATCGCAGCGCCCGTCACCGGTAAAATCCGCCGTGCAAATCCCGCCGCCGGCATTCAGCCGCATCAGGCTCATATCGTACATCATCGGATCAAAATCCGGCTTAAAAGTGACCCCGGAGCGCTCAGGAGGAATTTCTTCAAACATTGGGACCCCTTCGCCCCGGGCGGGCCGGGCGGACAGCGGCGACAACACGATGCTCCCCTCTGCGGGAATGGCCCGGAAAGGTTCGGCTTCAGCTGTCCCGGTGACCTGCTTCTCCGGTGGGCGCGAGCAGGCAGTAAAGGAAGCGGCAGCGGCGAGGAGCGAGAGGCTGCGAAAGTTCATGGGCAGGTAATGAAGAAGGGCCGCCCGGAAATTCCAAGGCGGCCCTTCGCTATAAAGAAAGAATGCGGGCTGCCGCAAGTTAAGCGCGGCGACGGCGGACCATGATGCCGAGCAGGGAGCCGGCGAGCACGAGACTCGAAGCGGGCTCGGGCACATGTTGTACGGGGCCGGCGGCAAAAGCCGCAGAGACCTGAGCGGCGCTCATGGCGTGGTCATAGAGCGCGAATTGATCATAGGTGCCATCCATGTTGGCATCGCCAGTCCAGTTGGAGCGGCCGAGCCAGTTGTTGACGTCATTGATGTTGGCAAGCGAACCACCGAAAGCACCGCTCATCGCGGCCAGATTTCCATCCAGATACCATCCCTGCCGGGCCAAGCCGCCGCCCAAGTCCTCGAACACGAAAGTGAAGAGGTGCTGCGAGCCGTAGAATGGATTCATGTCGATGCCTGAGTCCGTCGAATTGCCGGTGGCATAGTTGTCCCGGTATTCTAGTCGCTGCAAAAGCGGGTTGTTACCATGATTGGGAGCCAGCAGGATGTAGTCCGCCCCTTGGCCACCGCCACCGGGGCTGAACAGTTCGCCACCGTTCGGGCTGCCATTGCCAATATCAGTGGAACCGAAATCAAAAACCCGCTGCCATGCATTGTTGGCGTTGCTGATCGTCATCCACGTTTCGAGGGTAACACTGCTGCGGGTGGAGATAAGTCCGTTGGGAAGGTCAATGTAGGCCGCCACATTGCTGCCACCGCCAGGCAGGTCAATGGCACCACCCGTGCTAAGCGCACCTGCACCCCTGATGACTGCCGGCATTCCGTTGATGCCGAGGCTTACGGTGCCATCGGCAACGCCCCCGGCAGCGACGTTGTTGAAAGGCCAGCACTCAACGAGTGCCGCGTGGACCGGTAGCGGTAGTAGAGCGGAGAAAAGAAGAAGTTTTTTCATGGATATGATGCTCGGGCTGGTGATTGAAGTGGCGTCCTTCTGGACGAACGGGTGGTATATAATGACGAATTTCCCGCGGATTTTGCCAAGAAGGGAGAACTTCGTCAACCATTTTTTCATAAAATTTCGCGGCGGAGCACATAAGAATTTGTACATTTCGGGCAGCTCGGGAGATCGTAGCTGGGAGCTACCAGCGTTGCAGCCGGAAGGATGTGGATGTCTGAACTTGCCATGGCGCTCCCGCAGTGCAGCATCCGCGTCCGATGTCTCACCGTTTCCCGCTTCTGCTCTGCCTCGCCGCGCTGGTCGCGTCCTGCAGCCGTGCGCCGGAGAAGCAGGAGACGAAGCCGGGCATGGCGCTGGCGGAAGCGGACCGCGTCTTCATTGCCGGCATCGAATCCCGGGCTCTGGTGCTCAACCGCCGGGGATTCCCCGCGCTGACAGCGGCCATTAGCTCGGCGGATGCGGAGAAAATCGCGGCATTTCTGGCCCCGAATTTCACCGGGGAAATCTTCGATGCCGCGGAGGGAACAGGGGTGAAAGAGGCAACGCTCACGGTGCAGCGGAGGACAAAGTCGGATGAAGGCCGGAAAATGGCTCCGGCGGCGGCGAAGGAATTCGCCTCAATGCTCGCGGGGCTGCGGGGCCAGTTTGACGCGGAGACGCAGGTGGAAATGGCTCTGACCAGCCTGGCACCGGTAAGCAACGACGCGCTCGACGGCGCATGGTCTGCCGGCTGCGCGATGCGGTTGGCCGGTAAGCGGACTGACGGCAGGACGGGCGAAGTCCTTGCCAAACTGGAACTGGAACTGAAATCCGTGCCCGACGCTGACGGCATCGCCACTCAAGGGGGCTGGATTCAAAAAGCCCGTCTCGTAGAAGAGCAGATCGCCACTGCCACCGCGCCACTCATGAGCGAAATCGGGGGCGAGCGCGGCATCAACCGCTGGAAACTCCACGACAACTGGACCGTCCCGGGCGACAAGCGCCCGATTCAGACCGGCGGCGTCTTCGTCGCGGATGTGAATGAGGACGGGGAAGACGACATCTTCGTCACCGATGTTTCCGGCCCGGCGCTTTACCTTGCGCTCGGCGGTGGAAAATTCAAAGACGCCACCGCCGGCTCCGGGATTCCCGCAGAACTCAAAGGCATCGGGGCAGTGGCGATCGCGGATTTCGACAACGACGGCCACGTGGACATGATCCTGCCGCGGCACATCCTTCGCGGCACCGGAACGGGGAAGTTCGAAGACATCACCAGCCGCATGAAGTTTGACTTCGGCCGTCTCACGGGATTCTCCGTGGCCGACTACGACCGCGACGGTCGTCTCGACCTCTACGTCTCGCGCTTCAACGGCATCGAAAAGAGCGCGACGGAGAAGACGTCCTGGATCGACGGCCCCGGCGGCCCCGGAAACCAATTGTGGCGTAATCTCGGCGACTGGAAATTCGAGGAGGTCTCCGACAAAGCCAACGCCCGGGCCGGACTGCGCTCGGTGTTCACTTCCATCTGGCTCGATGCCAACGACGACGGCTGGCCGGACGTTTATGTCATCAACGAATTCGGCGGCGGCATCCTGCTGGTGAACAAGGGCGACGGGACGTTCACCGAACAGCACCTGCTGGATGACAGCGGTGATTTCGGCTCCATGGGCATGGCGGCGGCTGACTACAACAACGACGGCCACATCGACATCTACACGGCCAACATGTATTCCAAAGCCGGCCGCCGGATCATGGAAAATCTCCCGGACGGCAGCTACGAGCCGGCCACGCTGGCGAAGATGAAGCGTTTCGTCACCGGCAGCGAACTCTACAAAAACGAGGGAGGCCTGAAATTTTCCCGCACGGGCAAGGCCGCGCGCGTCCACGCTGTCGGCTGGCCCTACGGCGCGGCGTTCGTGGACCTCGACAACGATGGCTTTCTCGACCTCTACGGCACCGCCGGATTCATGAGCGTCAATAAAGAGGAGCCGGACGGGTGACCCTGCCTCTGGCAGGCTGTCGTGTCACAGCCTTTCGACCGCATGGCGATCTGCCCTGCCCCGGTAAAGCCCGACGAACGCCTGAAAGACTGGTGGGTGGATAACCCGTGGAAAATCGCCGCGGCTGGCAAGAGCCTCTCGGGCCACGAGCGGAATCGCGTCTTCCTGAACAGCACGCACGGCGACTTCTACGAGATATCCGGCCTCACCGGCGGAGCCGACAGCGACGGGGACGGTCGCGCGGTGGTCCCGTGCGATGTCACCGGCGACGGCCTTGAGGATCTCATCATCCGCCAGGCCGGCGGCGGTCCGCTCTATGTCTTTGAGAACCGGTTTCCAAAAACCCACTGGCTCCAGGTCTCGCTCATCGGCGTGAAGAGCAACCGCCAGTGCATTGGCGCGCGTCTCACCGCCGGGGTCGCCGGTCGAAAGCTCACTCGTGAACTTTTTCCCCACAATACCTACGTCTCCCAGGCTCCAGCTCACGTCCATTTTGGCCTTGGTTCGGCGGACAAGATTGAGAAGCTCACCGTCCGCTGGCCATCAGGAGAAGTGCAGGAATTCCAGAACGTCGCGCCGGACCGCCGCATTGTGATTCGCGAGGGCAGCGCGGAAATAGCCGGGCCCTGATGGCCGCATCTTGCCCTGGCATCACCGCCCGCCCCGCGATAACCCGGCTGCATGACCCGCGAATTGCTCATTGATGTGCTGGAGAAGATCGCCCTGCTGCTCGAACTGAAGGGCGAGAATCCGTTCAAAGTGCGCGCCTATCGCACGGGCGCGGAAGTCGTGCAGGCGCATCCGGGCGACATCGTGCAACTGGCGCGGGATGGGCAACTGGAGGGCATCAAGGGAATCGGTGAGGCGCTGCGCGACAAGTTGCATGAGCTGGCCACCACGGGCGATCTGGGCTTCTATAACAAGCTGCGCGCGGAGTTCCCGGAGAGCATTTTTCAACTGTTCGACATCAGCGGGCTGGGGCCGAAAAAGATCGCGGCTCTGCACAAGGAACTGGGCGTGTCGAGCGTGGCGGACCTGAAACGCGTCTGTGATGACGGCACGGCGGCGAAGTTGCCGGGCTTCGGCGACAAGACAGTGGTGAAGTTGCTGGAGGCCATCGCCTTCCGCGATTCGCACGCGGACACCTTTCGCATGGACGATGCGGCGGCAGCAGCGGCGGAGATTCTCGATTTTCTCCGCGGAGTGCCGGAGACCTCCCGTGCGGAAGTCGCCGGTTCCCAACGCCGGGGCAAGGAGACGGTGCATGATCTGGATTTCCTCGTGGCGACCAAACAGCCGGCGGCGGTCATGGAGGCGTTCGTGACATCTCCATTCGTGGCCTCGGTCATCGCTCACGGTGAAACGAAGAGCAGCATCCGCCTCGCCAGCGGCCTCCAGTGCGATCTCCGCGCGGTAAAGAACGAGGAGTGGGCATTCGCGCTCGCCTATTTCACCGGCAACAAGGAGCACAACATTCAGATGCGCAGCCGCGCTCTCTCCATGGGCTGGACGCTCAATGAATATCGTCTCGCTCCGGTGAATGATGACTCCCCCGCCCCGCCAGCGCGCATCAATGAGGAGCGCGATCTGCACCGCGCGCTGGGCCTGGATTACATTGATCCCGCGCTGCGCGAGGCCTCGGGCGAGATCCAAGCCGCGGAGAACGGCACGCTGCCCGTGCTGGTGGAACTGGAAAACCTGCGCGGCACCTTTCACAATCACACCACCGCCAGCGATGGCGCGGCCACGCTTAGGGAAATGGCGGACGCCGCCATTGAGCTTGGCCTGCAATACCTCGGCATCGCGGACCACAGCAAAGCGTCGTTCCAGGCCAATGGCCTCTCTGAAGACCGTCTGCGCGAACAGATCGCCGCCATTCGCAGTATGAATGAGGAGTGGGACGGCGACTTCCGCCTCTTCGCTGGCAGCGAGGTGGATATTCACAAGGACGGCACGCTCGACTTTCCTGACGAACTCCTCGCGGAACTGGATTACGTCGTCGCCAGCGTCCACAGCGTCTTCACGCTGACAGAAGCCGAGCAGACGCAGCGCATCATTCGCGCCGTGGAGAATCCTCACGTCACCATGCTCGGTCACCTGACCGGTCGCCTGCTGCTCAAGCGCGACAGCTACGCCGTGAATGTCCCGGCCATTATTGATGCCTGCGCCGCCACCGGCACGATCATTGAACTCAACGCCAGTCCGTGGCGTCTCGACATGGACTGGCGCTGGTGGCGCATGGCGAAGGAGAAAGGCGTCCGGTGTTCCATCAATCCCGATGCCCACAGTACCCACGGTCTGAAGGACCTCTACTACGGCCTCCGCGCCGCCCGGAAAGGTTGGCTCACCCGCGCCGACGTCGTGAATTGTCTTCCGCTGGGGAAGATCGAGGCGGTGCTGGCGGCGAAACGACGGGTGTAGCCAATATTGTAATACAAATACGTTGACTAAATAGGTTACGAATGGATGATCGCCCAATGCCTGCTACCATTCGTATCTCTGACCGGGGTCACAGTGTCCTCAGTCAGCTTTCCAGCGAAGCCAAACTGCCCATGATTCAGGTGCTTGACGCCGCGTTGGAGAGCTACCGCCGACTGCGGTTTCTCGAAGCCTCCGCCGAAGCCTACGCGGCCCTGCGCTCTGACCCCGTCGCATCCGCCGAGCATGACGCCGAACTTGCGGCTTTCGACGGCACGCTCAACGATGGACTTGATGGTCTTAAACCCTGATTCTTCATGCCTGCCGTTCCTGTCTCTCCCGCCCGTGGCGAAATCTGGCTCGCTGATCTCGACCCTGTGCTGGGGCACGAACAAGCCGGCCGACGTCCAGTGCTGGTGGTCTCGGTAGATCATTATAACCAAAGCCGGGCTGACCTTGCAGTCGTGCTGCCGGTCACTTCCACCATCCGCCAACTGCCATTTCATATCACTGTTGCTCCGCCGGAAGGTGGTCTAACCAATGCATCCTGCATCCTCTGCGACGGACTCCGTTCGATCAGCAAGCAGCGCTTCGTACGCTGCTGGGGCCGCGTCAGTTCCGCGACTCTTGCGGCGGTGGATGAAAGGCTGCGCATCCTCTTGAATCTCTAGCACCCTATGGAAGCCCCGCTTATTGCCGCAGCCACCGCCGCCCGCCTGCAGGCTTACGCGCCGTATTCTAACTTCCAGGTCGGTGCCGCCCTGCTCGCCACAGACGGCCGCCTTTTCACCGGCTGCAATGTAGAGAACCTCAGCTACGGCCTCACCATTTGCGCCGAGAGAAATGCCGTCTTTGCGGCCATTGCTGCGGGCGTTAGGGAATTCGAGGCCATCGCCATCGTCGCCGATACCCGCGAGCCGATCTCGCCCTGCGGAGCCTGCCGTCAGGTGATGGCGGAATTCGGCGATTTCAAAATCATCTCCGCCACGCTTGATGGGCGGACGTTTGAGTCCACGGTCGCTATTCTACTGCCGCGCGGGAAAACTGGAATCCTCGACAGGCCGTAGCTCGACATTCCCATGTAGAGTCCCCTAACGTCACCTCGACATTGGAATGTCGAGCTACGTTCCCCACTGAATCCCCATGCCCGACTACCTTTACCCCGTTCACTACGATGTTATCGTCGTCGGTGCTGGTCATGCCGGCGTGGAAGCCGCCCTCGCTGCCGCCCGCATGGGTTGCCGCACCGCTATTCTCACGCAGAACCTCGACACCATTTCCCAAATGTCCTGCAACCCCGCCATTGGCGGGCTGGCCAAGGGCAACATCGTCCGCGAGATTGACGCCCTCGGCGGCGCGATGGGCCTAAACACTGATGCCACGGCCATCCAGTTCCGAATGCTCAACGGCAACAAAGGCCCCAGCGTCCGCGCGCCACGCGCTCAGGCCGATAAGAAAGCCTACCAGTTCCGCATGAAGGCCGTGCTCGAAAACACGGAAAACCTCGACCTGCACCAGGGCAACGTCGCCGAACTCCTTGTCACCGGCGACCGGATCACCGGCCTGCGAACGAATATGGGCCTCGAATTCGCAGCCCGCGCCGTCATCATCAGCGCCGGCACCTTCATGCGAGGGCTCCTCCATGTCGGCCTGCGCAACACCACCGGCGGGCGCATGGGCGACGCCGTCAGCACCGTCTCCGACAGCCTGCGCGCCCTCGGCTTCGAGGTGCAGCGATTCAAGACCGGCACCCCCTGCCGGCTCAACGCCCGCACCATAGACTTCACCAAGTGCGAGCCCCAGCACGGCGACGATCCGCCCCCGCTCTTCTCCTACATGGCCGACACCATCGGCGCCGGGCCCGAGGACATCTTCACCCTCAATCCCTGGAGTCGCCCGGAGTTCCACGTGGAACAAGTCCCCTGCTACATCACCCACACCACCCCGGCCACCCACGACATCATCCGCGCCAATCTCGACAAATCCCCCATGTATGCCGGGATCATCGAAGGCATCGGCCCGCGCTATTGCCCCAGCATCGAGGACAAAGTCGTCCGCTTCGCCGACAAGTCCCATCACCAGCTCTTCCTCGAACCCGAAGGCCGCCACACCGGGGAATACTACATCAACGGCGTCTCCACTTCCCTGCCCTACGAAGTCCAGTACGCCTTCATCCGCTCCATCCCCGGCCTCGAAAACGCCCACATTCTCCGTCCTGGCTACGCCGTCGAATACGACTTCTGCCCGCCCACCCAGCTCTACCCGACGTTTGAAACCAAACGCATCGAGCACCTCTACTTCGCCGGGCAAATCAACGGCACCTCCGGCTACGAAGAAGCCGCCGGCCAGGGACTCCTCGCCGGCATTAACGCCGCCCTCAAGCTCCGCGGCTCGCCCCCCTTCGTCCCCAAGCGCAGCGAATCCTACCTCGGCGTCATGGCCGACGACCTCGTCACCAAAGGCGTCACCGAGCCCTACCGCATGTTCACCAGCCGCGCCGAATACCGCCTGCTCCTCCGCCAGGACAACTGCGACCTCCGCCTCACCGCCGCCGCCGCCGCCCTCGGCATCGTCACCCCCGAACGCGCCCAGCGCACCGCCGACAAAGCCGCCACCCTCATCGCCGCCCACAAACTCGCCCGCGAGACCGTCCTCGAAGGCATCCATCTGGAAAAGTGGTTCCGCCGCCCCGAGAACACCTGGCCCCTCCTTCCCGCCGACCTCCGCGCCTCCTTCCCCGCCCCCATCTGGGAACTCCTCGAAACCGACCTCAAATACGCCGGCTACCTCGACCGCCAGCAAGACCAGGTCGCCCGCACCGCCCGCATGGAAGACCGCACCATCCCCGCCGCCTTCGACTACACCGCCATCAAAGGCCTCAAAACCGAAGCCCGCCACAAACTCACCACCATCCGCCCCCAAACCCTCGGCCAGGCCGGCCGCATCCAGGGTGTGACCCCCGCGGACGTCGCGCTGCTCACGGTGATGCTGGAGAGACACGTGGTGCGGGAATAATTAAACTCAAAGCCAATGAAGACCTATCTATTTACATGGAATCCGAAGAGGTGGGACTGGGACAACTTTGACGAAGCCTACACTCAAGTGGCTCAACACGGATTCGTTGACGAACCTTGGAGTTGCGGCGTGACCAAAAAGCCGCGAACGGAAGATAGGGCATTTCTTCTCCGACAAGGCAAAGTGCATCCGGGAATAGTAGGTTCCGGAGCCGTTCTTTCAGAGCGGCCTTATGAAGACGATCACTGGGATGGCTCGGATAGAACGGCGCTCTATGTGGATATCCGGTGGGACACTTTACTGCATCCGAGCAGGCAGGCAATTCTGCCGCGAGCGGCTCTATCCACTGGAAACTTGCGAGACGTTCATTGGAACACTCAATCCAGCGGTATCACGATTCACGGTGATGCTGCGGCCGAACTTGAGGAGCTTTGGGGCTCATTCATTGCCGAACATGGCCATTCACCCGTTCGCCTCGCAGACGAGGTTTCAGCATCTGAACGCTTTTGGGAGGGCGCGCTCCGCCGCATCACCATTAACGCCTACGAGCGCGATGCCAAAGCCCGTCAGGCCTGCATCGCACACTTTGGCAGCGCCTGCCACGTCTGCGGATTGGACTTCGGCAGGGTGTATGGCGGACTGGGACGTGGCTACATCCATGTTCACCACATTCGCTCGCTCAGTGAAATTGGCGAAGGCTACGCTGTGGACCCACAGAAGGACTTGATCCCCGTCTGTCCAAACTGCCACGCCATGATGCACCAAAGAAACCCACCGCTCACGGAGCAGGAACTCAAGGAGATCATAGAAGCACAGTAGCCTACAACTCCCCTTCCCCGATCCCGGCGATTTTCATCAAGCTGCGCTGCAGGCCGGTTTTGAGATCCTGGTTGCCGTGGATGGGGATGACGAGCCGCTCCGTGCGGCCCTCCTTCACGTAGACGTGGTGGCTCCCGTTGATCCTCGCCAGCCGCCAGCCGTTGTCCTCCACGAGGCGGGCCATGCGTTTGCCGCTGACGGCTTTCATACCGCGAGGGCGAACAGGTGTCCCTCAGCGGGTTCTTCAGTAGGTTCGGCGGCCAGCAGCCAGCCTTCCACGGCTTCGTAGAGATTGCGTTCCAACTCCGGAAGAGTTTCTGCCTGAGTGACGCAGCCAGGCAAGGCCGGCACTTCGGCCCAATACCCGCCTTCTTCGGCCTCGTGGATGACAGCGTGTAGTTTCATGCCTGTAAGATGCGCGGCGTGCCCTGATTGGCAAACCAGTTGTTGAGCCACGCAAGAAATCTCCCGCCCCCGAAAACTTTCCCCGCCGAATGCTTCAGGAAGGGATGGCGGCACTGGCCCGCACCCCACCTATGAAACTCCCCCTCCCCGTCGTTCTCCTCCTTTCTGCCTTCGCTTCCGCCTCCCCCGGCGCGGTTTTGGCCATCAATAACTTCGGCGCGGGCACGCAGGGGTTTGCGGCCAACCTGTCCGGGCCTGCGGCGGAGATCTTCTCCTTTCCCTTCGATAACCGGGAGTTCGCCTTCAGCTTTGGCACGGGTGCCGTCCCGGTGGAAGTCACCAGCCTGCGGTTTGTCGTCAATATCGGCGACGTCTTCATAGACCCCATCCACGCGGAACTCAGCACCGGCTCCCCCGTAGCCGGCCCGGTCACCGGCGTCAGCCTTGGCAACGTGGCACCCGGCGGCTCCTCGCCCATCACCCAGACACTCACGATGCTCCCCGCCACGACCATCACCCTCGCACCCGCCACGACCTACTGGGTCCACCTCACCGTCCCCTCCGGCGGAGCCATCTACTCCGTGCTCAACAACAACGTCCCCGTCTTCGAGCCCGGCTGGTCCCTCGGCAACTCATGGTACTACGACCCCGACAGCGGCTGGGCAGAGATCACCAGCGGCCCGCAAGCTCGCATCCAGTTGAACGTCCAACCCGTTCCCGAGCCCGCAGCGGCGGGACTCGGGTTCGCGTTCATTGCAGCCGTGGCCACCCGGCGGCAGCGCCGGCGCTAAACCTAAATTCAGAAGTGAAGACCGCGGATGACGCGGATGACACGGATAATGAGGAGGATGCGGATCCAAATGGGTTCACCCGCTGGATGAGCGGGCCTCTTGCCGTAAGCTTCTGAACATCTGCGTAATCCGCGCTATCCGCGGTTCTCATTCCATTTTTCAGGCTAAAGAGCCTGCTTGAGAAAGGCAGGTCGCGGGGCATGATCGCGGCTCCCGCCGATGACCACCCGCTTCGCCCCCTCCCCCACCGGACTACTCCATCTTGGGCACGCGTTCGCCGCCATGCGGGCGTGGGACGAAGCCCGCTCCGCCAACGGCACCTTCCTCCTCCGCCTCGAAGACATAGATACCACCCGATGCCGGCCCCACTACGAGGACGCCATCTTCGAAGACCTCACCTGGCTCGGCCTCTCCTGGCCCCAGCCCGTCTGGCGGCAATCCCAGCGGATGCCTATTTATAAGGACGCGCTCGACCGCCTCGATCGCCTCGGAGTCCTCTACCCGTGCTTCTGCACGCGGGCGGAATTAGCCACCATTGATGCCCCGCAAGGCCCCGAGGGCCCGCTCTATCCCGGCACTTGCCGGGGAATGTTCCACGTGGAACGCGAAGACCGCATCGCCTCCGGCCTCCCCTACTGCCTCCGCCTCCATGTGGAAAAAGCCGCACGCCTCGCTGGTCCCCTCACATGGATAGACCTCGACCGCGGTCTTCAGAACTGTTCCCCTGCCCTCCTCGGCGACGTCGTCCTCGCGCG
>JANOZA010000047.1:0-6495 GCA_031429155.1 Verrucomicrobiota bacterium
CTGAGCTGACGGCATAGCCAGGCGTCGGGTCCCATGCGCCAGCCTTCACTGTGGGAGGCCAGGATGGGCAGGTGGGCGCGCAGAATGATGGAGTCGCCAAAGAGGCATCCGGTGCCGCCGTAGTCTATACGCATCGGGTCCGGTGAGGTGGTGCCCGCCGGAGCGGAGCGCTCCCAGCGGTTCTCGCCGAAGCCGGCCACGAGCAAATCCGGATGATTGGCGCTGATATAGGCTCCGGTGATGAGGCCAGGGCGGGCACCGCTGGAGGCCAGTTGAGCCCAGGTCCGGTGCAACTGCGGCAGCGCGTCCAGCGTGGGCAGGATGTCGTCATCGAGAAGGAAGGCGAAATCCCCGGAGGTGTTGTGCAGCAGTTCGGAAATACTCTCACCGATGCCCTGGTCGCGGCGTTCACTTCCCCGCTCGCCGCAGGGCCCTGTCCCTCGCGTCAGCGCGACCGTCTTGAAGCGCCCGGATTCAAGACAGCGGGCGGCAAATGCGCGGAGCTTCCGGCCGGGCTCCACTTCATCCAGAGGGGAGTTGTCCATGAGGAGCAGGGAACATTCCGCCGGCAGTTCGCAGGTGAGGAGCCACTGGCACCAGTCGTCCCAAACCCAGGGCCGGTAAACGACGAGGGCGATGATGTCGAGTTTGGTCCGGCTCCAGTCGAGGGCATGGGACGCTGCGGCGGGACCGGGGTCAGGAGTATCGTCGGCCTTCACCACGGAGCCGTCTTTAAGCATGATGATGGGGTCCGGGGCGCGCCCGTCTGCGGCCTTGAGCAGCGTGGGCATGAGGGCGCGGATGTCGGTGGAGGTGCCGGGGAAGTCCCCTGCACTGCGGCGGCCTTCGAGGGACGAGACTTGCCAGAGCGTGGAGTGCAGTCCGGTGTGCTCGGCCAGACTGGGCGAGTGGAGCCAAAAGGGCTGGCCGGAGCGCAGACACCAGTCGCCGATCACCGAGTCCACATTCTTCATCCCGTCGCCGATGCCGCGCATCCGGTGCTCTATGACTTGCCGGTCACTGAGGATCGCCCGCACGGAGGCATTGGGAAACACGAAGCCCTGTGCGCCCCAGGTGCTCCACCCCAACTGGGCCTTGTAGAATCCGGCACCGCCTTCCGATGCGAGGTGGCGCGGCGTGTGGAGGGAGGCGACCCCACATTCCTGCGCGGGCCACAGGTTCTCGACGAGATATTCCTTCAGCCCCTGCACCAGATCCACGTCGTCCTGAAGCATGAGATAGGCGTCGGCGTGGGGATCACGGAGATAAAGCTCACTCAAGGCGAGGAGAAAAGACGGCCAGGCCCCCGTGGCTGGCGGGGCGCGGCGGACGATCTTGAGCGGCCCCATGCCGAGGGTGGCAAGGAGACGGGCGCTGCCTGCTTCAGCGAAGATGAAAATGGTGTCCCTGGCCCAACCTGCCTGGCGCAGGGTTTTCAACGTGCGGCGAAGGGTGGCGGATTTCCGTGGCGCTGTGGTCACGCCCACCGCCCAACGGGACACGGCACCGCCGGCTTTGAGCACGGGCTCGTAGTCCGGGCAGCCGGCACATTCCTTCATTGTCGTCTCCCCATGCGCTGGATGAGTGCAGTTAAAGACTTTGATGCGCACCCGCCCGGTGCAGTCAGCACACAGTCTCTCGCCGGTCATGGGACCGAGGCTGCGGCAGGGGGTGCGGCGAAGCGGGGGAGCCTGGCTCTGGAAGAAGCCAGGGGAGAACGACAACAGGTGCTGCTCGGCAAAAGGCACCAATTCCGCCGCCTGTCCGGCTGTGCAGCCTGAAGCGCCGCCGTTCTTAATGATTCCCTCCAGCATGTTGAGCAGGATGGAGGCGGTCATGCCGTTCGGTGCCGCAGGAGCAGGCGGCACCTGACCACAGCAGGCCACGCATTCATCGAGCCTCACCGCCGCGAGGGACAAATCCTCCACGCCGGCAATTTCCGCCACCAGTCGGCACGACGAGCGGGGGACAGCGCCCTCCTCAGCGAGATTGTGCCTCCACGGGCAGGATCGCGGGGTTATCTGGTGCGCGGGGCGCATGGGCGGATTAGCGCAGCAGAGCCCACGCGGCCACGGCGACAGCAGCAACGGCGATGAGTGCGAAAGCCTTCACCGCACAGGAATCGCCCCACGCAATATTCCCACCTTTATCCACCGTTACGTCCTCACAACACACCCAAAATATGGCTCCATCCGTGAGGTTCAGGCCACATCTTTTCATCAGAATTCTCTTGGGAGTCTTGTCGCAGTTGTGTCCATACGGATAGGCATACTCTCCACCTCCGATAACCTTGTATTGCGCTCTTTTGGTGCAACTCAGCAGAGTCGAACTGGAGAAAACCTGCTTCGCCGCCTTGCTGGAAGCAATGAGGATATAAGGAGTAAGCGTCTTGTTCATACGGTTTTCAGAATGCCGGGTCAGGGCTCAGTTGCAAGTCGAAAACCGGTCCACCCCGCCAGTGAGGCAGAGTCAATGCGGTAGGGGCGAGCAGGAACCATGAAAGCGGATTCCAGATGGTCACTGGAACTGCAGCCTGCTATCGAGCCCTCCAGTTCAGATTCAACAGTGTGAAGCCATTCGCCTACATTTCCGAACCCATCAAAGACTCCCGACTCGGCAGGACGCAACTGCCCGACCGGTTTGATGTTCTCCCGGGAGTTCTCATCCAGCCACGCAGAGAGCAGCAGGAACTCAGGAAATGCTCCCGCCTCACAAACGGTCTGCGCCCCTGCCATGCAGGCGGCGCGCCATTCGACTGCATTCGGGAGACGATACCCTTTTGAGCTGGAGACGTTGGGTCTGAAACTGGTGCCGCCCTCCCCTTTCTGATAGGCCCATTCCTTCTCGGGCACCGCTTCGACCTCATTCAACTTCATACAGATTTTCACAGCGTCGAACCAATTGGCATTATCCAGGGGTAACGGGCTGCCTGGATGCGCATATTCAAAGGCCGCGATGGAAATATTCCGCCCCGACGGGAGTTGGATGACCCGCATATCAACACCCGATTTCGTGACCCACCACGAGAAACCAGGCTTGGGACCGGCAGTGCGCGGCAGGGCTTTGTCCATGGCCTCACCCTCGGCAGTGAGGCCGCTCTGGGCGACGATCCACCGAATGGCTGAGTGGCAGCCTCCATCGGGGTCATTGATCCAGGCATTGCGCAGCCACGCCAGGAAATAATCAAGTTCGGGGCCCGGCAAGTCTGATGTCTTGTAGCCGGCGAGCGCGGTGAGCAGCGCAAACCGCACACCTGGATCCACTTCTCCAGCCAGACGACTGGCCAGGCTGGCAGGAGCGACACCGGCAGTGGCACAGGCCGAAGTGAAAAGCGTGCGCTCGGTGCGGTCTGGCGTCCGCCGCAGAGTGAAGCCGCCGTGTTCTGGCGCCGACCCTAGCGCGGCCAGGAGCACGGCCGCGTGAGCGCGCGTGGTGTAGGCCTTGCGGGCTTCCGGCGTTGCGGCGGTGGATGCCACCGCAGGGGGCGGGGTTGTTTCCAATAGGGACTTCAATGCCTCCAGTCCCCGGGGGCCGGTCAGCAGCAGTTCATCCCGCAGCACCTCCAAGTCCGTCGCGGGGATGACGGCGAGCAAACCGGCGAGGCCAGGAGCATTACCCCTGTAGAGCGCCGCCAGCGTCGCGCAGGCACTTCGAGTGCGGACCGCCCTTCCGGCACTCGTCACCGTTTGCGTCAGCACGGGAGCGAGTGATTCGGCGATGGGGGCCAAATACGGAGCCCACGCCGGTGCCTCGATGCCCGCCAGCATCAGCCAGGCTCCGGCGGCTGTTCCATGACTTTTAAGCGCCTCGGAAGGCGCGAGCCTGCACAGTCCTGCCAGCGCCCGGAGACGAAGGGACGCCGGCGCTCCATTGTCCGACAACACGCTGTCCCACTGCTCCCGTCGCACCTTGACGCCAGAGTCCTTGAAGGCATCGCAGGCTGCACCAAAGTCCCCGGGTGACGCGGCCAGCATGGCTTCCGCCACTGGCTCGCCCCCGGTCTTTTCCATGGCCAGCAATGCGATACGGGACCGCAATCCTTCGGTGCCAGGCCCCATCGGCTGCTTCTTTAGTGCCGGGACCACCCATCGCGCAGAGGGAATGGCCTCGCGGGTCAGCCGCATGATTTCTTCCCCGGATGCAGCAGCGATGGATGCCGCGGTTGCGCGGGCGTCCGCCTGGCCGCGAATTTCCCGCAGTCCGAAGCCGCCAGCCACCGTGAGGGCGATCACCCCCGTGCTGGTGAGCGCCGCCTTTCGCACGCCACGGGCCATGAATTTCCGCTCCGTGTCACTCCAGCCTGCGGGCTTCGTCAGACTGCGATACCACAGCCATTCCCCCGCACCCGGTGCGGCGTGGGACGACTTCCTCCGGGCATACTCTGCGGCCCGCTCCGTCAATCTGAGGCCGGCGCGGCCACGCAGAGTGGAGGCCTGCTTCATGTGCATCCAGACCCTCAACCCTGGCACCAGTTGATCATGGATAATCTGCCAGGCAAACTCACTGCCGCCCGTCTCCACCGGGATGATCAGCCGCAGATCATGATCCAGCATGCTCATCAGTTCGCGGTAGATGGCCGGCCGGCCCGCATAGCCGGACACCTCGAAGAGCCGTGCGTCCGCCACCGGCATCCCGCGCACGTCTCCGGACTCAGGTGTCAGTTCCCGCAGCACCGCCCGCGCCGCCTGTTCATGCAGGCGCTGTCTCGCTCCTGCTCCTGCGCCATTGAAGGCGTCTTCCAGAAAGGCAGCAGCGAAATTCACCGTGCCGCCGATGTCCCGCAATGACTCGGGTGTCCACTCGCGGGTGCGCCACATCTGCGTGAAAAGCGCCAGCCGTGCCGGCGAAACATGCCCGTGCTCCGCCAGTCCCGCCGCTGCTTCCTTCACAAAAGCGGAGGCCTGCTCCGTCATGGCCACGCCCGCATCCGCCGGCAGAACGCCCAGCGCCCTCCCCGACAGCTCCAGCACCCGCTCGGCGTGCCGGGTATCAAACAGGTCCATGAGCGCGCTGTTTTCCTGGTCCGCGGCAGTATCCGCTTCCGCGAGGAGCAGCGTCATTCCGCGCCAGAAGTCATCGCGCACCACCAGCAGCGCCTGCACACGGACGCCATCACACTGCCGCAGGATGGTCACCAGTTCATCATCACCCGTGGAATTTCTCCCGCCGGAGTGCAGCCATTGCTCGGACTGATCAACGATGAGGAGCAGCTTGTGACCATGCGGCAGCACGGCACCCTGACGAATACTTTGGAGCAGCACCGCAGCATCGGTCCCGGCCGGGACTTCAGGAAACAAAGTGCGAATGGACTGGAGCAGGCCTGCGCTCAGAGCCGCGCTGGCCGCATCCAGCCTGACAGTATGTACGTAGCCGGCGAGCCGGGGAATGCCGGCGGCGCGCAGAAACGAGGATTTCCCGCTGCCGGACGGACCATAGAGCAGACAAACCCTCGGTGCCGTGCCATCCCGGGATTCCAGCCGCTGCTTCCAGGATCTCACCGACTCCGGCAGGCCGTTCCGATCCCGCGGGCCCGGCAGCAATTGCAGGAAGAACTCGGTATCGCATTCATCGTAGGCCCGGAGCCCGCGGGGCACCATCGTCGTGGCCGGAGCCGCCACCGAATGATGTTCCTGAGAAGTGGACGCACTTTGGATGACGACCGTCTGGGAGTCGCCAGCCAACCACTCTTCCAAGTCCGCCGCCATGTCCGCTGCCGCTGCGTAGCGGTCGCGCGGCTTGAGTTGCAGCGCCTTCAGGCAGATGCGCTCCAGTTCCCGCGGGATGCTGGCATCGGCACGCCGCGGGGGAATAAGCTCGCCCCTCGTCAGTTGCATCCTTTCCTCCAGCGTCGAAGCCACCCACGCACGCTGGCCCGTTAACATTTCATAAAGCACCGCCCCGGCACTGAAAATGTCTGACCGTCCGTCCACCAGGTGATCCTCACCCCGCGCCTGTTCCGGACTCATATAGGCCGGCGTCCCGGAGACGTGTCCCGTGCCGGAAAACGATTCCAACAGCCGCGCGATTCCAAAGTCCAGCAACACCGGCGTCCGCGGCGTCGTCAGGATGATATTCCCCGGCTTCACGTCCAGATGCACCACCCCGTGGTGGTGGGCATGACTCAGCGCCTTGCAAATCATCGCGATCACCTCCGCGCTTTCATGCCGGGAAAGCCGTCCTCCCGCCAGCTTCCGGGACAGGCTCATGCCGTCCACAAACCTCGACACGATGCAAAACCGGCCATCGTCCGTCTCCACCGCATCATAGATCGGCATGATCCCTGAATGATCCATCCTCGCCAGCAGCCGCGCCTCATTGAGAAAGACGCTGCTCGCCGCCGCGTCCGCACCGGGACGGCGCAGGAGCTTCAAGGCGACACGCCTTTTCAGGATACCGTCCTCCGCCAGCAACACATTGCCAAAGCCCCCCTTCCCCAGTTCCCTGATCACCCGGTAGCGCTGCAAAGGCGCAGGCAGCATACCCAGAAAACCGGGA
>JANOZA010000048.1:0-2339 GCA_031429155.1 Verrucomicrobiota bacterium
TGGCGTTCAACGGGTCCGGGGCCGGCGGCGGCGGCGGTGGCTGGAATGGAAATGGCGCGGGCAGCGCGACGATCACGAACACGCTCCCGCGGACCGGCGGCAACGGCGGCAATGGCGGCAATGGCGGCAATGGCGGCGCGGTGGACAACGCTATGGTCGGGCGCTATCCCGGCGGCGGCGGCGGCGGCGCGGGAGGATACGGTGCCATCGTCACCGGTGCCGGTGTGAACAGCAACACGAGCACGATCGCCGGGGGCAATGGCGGCATCGGCGGCTCGGCCATAAACCTCCCGGACGGCAATGGCGGCGACGGCGGCATCGGCATCCGGTTCACCAGCCCCGACGGCGTCACGCTCACCAACTCGGGCACCATCGCCGGGGGCAACGGGGGCAATGCCTTTGGAACTGGCGGTGCCGGCGGCATCGGTATCAGGGGCGGCAAGCTCTCGATCACGAACAGCGGCACCATCTCCGGCGGCCAGGACGGCAACAGCGGCGTCCGCGGCTCCGCCATCGAGTTCACAGGCTTCAGCAATACGCTCACCGTGCATCCGGGCTCCACCATTACCGGCAACGTCATCGGGTTCGGTCTGTCGGATACGCTCGTGCTCGGCGGCAGCGGCACTGGCGCGTTCGATGTTTCCACCATCGGCAACAGCGCGCAGTATCGCTTCTTCAGCCACCTGCAGAAAAGCGGCGACAGCACCTGGACGCTCACCGGGTCGTCGTCCGTCATCGCGCCGTGGACGATCAATGGCGGCACGCTCTCCATCGCCCAGGACAGCAGCCTCGGCGGCTACGGCGAATTCATTCTCGGCGGCGGCACGCTGCGGACCACCGCCGACATGACGATGAATCGCCCCACGACGCTCAACACGAACGGCACCTTCGAAGTCGGGAACGCTGCCACGCTCACGCAGGGCGGCAGCGTCCTCGGCGCAGGCAGCCTCGCCAAGACCGGCCCCGGCACGCTCCTGCTCAACTCCACCAACAACTACGGCGGCATCACCACTGTGGATGGCGGCATCCTTTGGGCCAACGGCCCGACGACGACCTCCGGCGTCCACGTCGGCACCGAGGGGAAGACCGGCACGCTCAACATCAACGGCGCATTTCAAGGCGGTGCCTTCATGACCATCGGCGACAGCCTCTCCGGCACCGGCACCGGCGGCACCGGAACGCTCGCCATCGGCAACGGCGGCACCCTTACCCTCAACCCCGGCGCGAAGCTCACCCTCGGCTGGGTCAACGCCGACGGCACCGCCTACCTCAACCCCGGAGGCACCCTGCAAATCGGCGGCACCGACGGCATCCAGAAACACGCCAGCGGCTCATCCCACTTCAACCTCAATGGCGGCACCCTCCGCGTCGTGAACAGCCCTCTCACCACCAGCGTCCCCTTCGATCTCATCGGCGGCAACAACGTCATAGATACCAATGGCTTCTCCGCCACGCTCAACGGCACCCTCGGCGGCCAGGGCTCGCTCACCAAGAACGGCGCGGGCACCCTCAGCCTCGGCGTCAACAACACCTACTCCGGCGGCACCATCATCAACGCCGGCACCCTCATCCCCTGCGGCCAGAACAGGCTCCCCTTTAACCGGCCCGTCACCGTCAACGGCGGCACCCTCCTCGTCAACGACGCCACCTACTCCTTCGGTTCCCTCGACGGCACCGGCGGCACCGTGGACTTCAGCGGGCAGACCCTGCACCTGACGCAAACCACCACCACCACCACCTATGCCGGAAACCTCGTTGGCGACATCTTCTCCCTCGAGAGTGGCGGCAGGATCACCCTCACCGGCACCGACAGTTCCGCCACCATCGCAGTGAGCACCGGCGGCACCTTGGAGATGAACGGCTCGACGAGCGGCAGTCTTCAAGTGAGCACCGGCAGCACCCTGTGGGGCAGCGGCACGGCAAACGGCATCGGTTTCTCGGTCAATCCGGCCACTGTCGCCCCCGGCGCAGGCGGCCCCTCCGGCATCGGCACCCTCACTTCCACCGACGATATTTCCCTCACCACAAACACCCTCGCCCTCATGGAAATCGCCAGCCTCGCCAGCTTCGACGAACTCCAGGCCGCCACCAACTTCTCCTTCGGCGGCGAGCTGCGGCTCACCCTCACCGGCGGCTACCAGCCCGCGCTCGGCAGCACCTTTGACCTCTTCGATTTCACCACCCACACCGGCACCTTCAATCGCGGCATCACCTTCACCAATCCCGGCTACGCGGGCACGATGAACTACGCCACCGGCGTCCTCACCATCACCTCCGTGCCCGGCGGCGACAACGACAGCGATGGTCGCAACAACCTGCTCGAATACGCCACCGACGGA
>JANOZA010000049.1:0-5513 GCA_031429155.1 Verrucomicrobiota bacterium
GAGCAAAACAGACATGCAAGCCTGATCTGTGGCAGGTTTCGAGAGGCCACGATCTTGTTCATCTTCTGTGCTTTGCGCTGCGAACTGTCTGGAAGCGTGAACATCCCCATCTTCTATCTTCTGCAACTATGGAAGGAGTACTGCGTACGTGTTATCCAGTTGAAACTTTCTCGGCGACACAACTATATGGTTTTATTCGTTCATGGGAAGTATCACAAAATGGAGCGTTCAAGGTCTTAAGGAACGACCTACAGAAGCCTGCGTAGATGGGGGAAATGGGGTCAGTAAAACAATTGACAAACGGGGCATTTCACGCTCGGCGCCTGTCCAGTGAGCCGCTGTCCTCCGCCTGCTTCACCTCAAATCGAACAAGTAGAGCAGCGCGGCGAGGCCGCTCGGCAGCGACTGCGGCATGGAATCGAATTCTGTGGCATAGCGGCAGGCCATTTTCAGGAAGTAGTGGGCATGAAACAGGGCTTCGAGGATCGGTCGGGTGTGGGTGAGCCACGCGTTGTGGGGGCGTTCCGGCAGCAGGCTTTCAGCCGCAGCGGCAGCTCTCGAATGTGGAGAACCTGATGGCGACCGGCTGTGACCTGGACTACCTGCGGACATGGTCAGCAGGATTGAACCTGACAGATATGCTGACACGGGTTTCTCCGTGAAGGACACTGCGGCGGAGGTGAATGGGCTTCTCTTTCGGCAGACTGGCAGTCGTCCCCGGTGCGTCTCCTGCTGAATCCCAAAGGGATTCCATCTCCATAGCCCTGGGTTGGCGCGAGGAACGAGGGCCTACCCAGGGTGGAGTCCAATCCAATCTCTGAACCACAACGTGGTTCCATCATCCCGGCGGAGCACGCGCTGCCCCGGATGACGCAACCCGTTCCGGGTTGGTGGATGTGCTCACTCAAACCCGGGGTAGCCTCCTGCGTCGACAACCCCGGGCTATGGAGACGCAACCACCTCGTGGTTGGATGCCGGAGTGGATCGAGGTGCTCTCCGATTTCGGGGGACGCTGAGGCGGTTAGGGATGCTGAAACCGGTTAGAATCAGTGATTATCCGCTGCACTGGTTCGATAACTGGCTGCACTACTCATATTACCCGCTGCATTGCTCCGTGGCCGAGAGTTTTGGCAATTATTATCCGCCTGTGTTATCCGGGGCCAAGACTTCACGCTCAGATTGTCCGACTCAAGGCTCCGGCATCGGTGCTCTGAGCTGCGATGGCGGGGCTTTTGGCTCCGATTTTGAGGCTTTTGGTTGCAATTACCCGCTGCACTACTCCGATTCCTGGCTGTACGCCTTTGATTTCGGAGTAATAAGGCGGATTTTTGGTTGTCGAAGTGACGATCTCGTCGAGAAATAGCGGATATGAGTGAGTCCTCTGAGCCTTCTTCCCCTGTTGTCCCGCCCGCGACGGGTGCGGCGGATCCTTCTCCGGCGGCGGCGGGGCTGCCGGGGATTGAGAATTTCGTGCCGCGGAAGGACCCGGCGGTGACGGCGCGGTTTTTTGCGGCGCTGGGGAATGTGCAGCGGTGGCAGATGGTGAAAATCCTGGCGGACGGGCGGGCGATGTCGGCGACGATGGTGGGGAAGGTGCTCAAGCGGGACTTCGATATGGTGAGCAAGCATTTGCGCGTGCTGCGGCGGGCGGGGGTGGTGCGCTCGCAGCGCGGGGAGGACCGGCGGGTGGAGTTGTTCTACATAGACGCGACGAACCGTCCGGAGCCGGGGGTGCTGGTGTGGGGAAGTGTCAGGCTGACTATTTCAGACTAAAGAACCGCGGATGGCGCGGCGAAAAGGCAACGGTGGTAACGGTGCGCGGCTGCGCCATGCTCGCCCCATGGAATCCAAACCCTGCTGCTCTAGCCATGCCCACACCCACGCGGCAAAAGTCACGCCGTCCGCCTCGGCGAAGTATTTCTGCCCGATGTGTCCAGGCGTGGAGAGCGACAAGCCCGGAAGCTGTCCGCGCTGCGGCATGGCGCTGGAGGCGGTGGCGGGGCACGAAGAGGACGATTCCGAAATGCAGGACATGACGCGGCGGTTCCGCTGGAGCGCGCTGCTGACTCTGCCGGTGTTCCTTTCGGCGATGGCTCACCTTGTTCCGGCATGGCAGCACAGCGAGTGGGCCAATGGCCATGCGGTGCGCTGGATGCAGTTTCTCCTCACCACGCCTGTCGTGTTTTGGGGCGGCTGGCCGTTCTTTGTGAGGGCATGGCAGTCGGCGAAGCACCGGAGCATGAATATGTTCACGCTCATCGCGCTCGGTGTTGGCAGCGCGTTTCTCTTCAGCGCGGCAGCGATGCTCGTGTCGTCGTGGTTCCCGACATCGCTGGCGGGACACGGCGGCAGGGTGGCGGTCTATTTTGAAGCCGCGGCGGTGATCATCGTGCTGGTTTTGCTGGGACAGGTGCTGGAACTGCGTGCCCGGCGGCGCACCGGCAGTGCTGTCAGGGAATTGCTGGGGCTCGCACCAACAACCGCCCGCCTCGTCACGCCCCAGGGCGACCGCGAGGTGCCGCTCGATACCGTGAAGGCCGGCGACCGGCTCCGCGTGGTGCCCGGCGATAAAGTTCCCGTGGATGCCGTCATCGTGGAAGGACGCAGCGCACTCGATGAATCCATGCTCACCGGCGAACCGCTGCCGGTGGACAAAGCGCCCGGCGATGGCGTCACTGGCGGCACGCTCAACACCCACGGCAGTCTGGTAGTCGAAGCGCAACGCGTGGGAGCCGACACCATGCTCGCGCAGATCGTGCATCTGGTGGGCGAAGCGCAGCGCAGCCGCGCGCCGGTGCAGGCGCTCGCGGATAAAGTAGCGGGGTGGTTCGTGCCGGCGGTGCTGGCAGCCGCTGCGCTGACTTTTGTCCTCTGGCTGACCATGGGGCCGGAGCCGAAACTCGCATTCGCCATCGCCAATGCCGTCGCGGTGCTGATCATCGCCTGCCCGTGCGCCCTGGGACTGGCAACGCCCATGAGCGTGATGGTGGGAATCGGTCGCGGCGCGCAAATGGGCGTGCTCATTCGCCATGCAGCTGCCATCGAGAAACTGGCCGCGCTGGACACGCTAGTCGTGGACAAGACCGGCACTCTGACCACGGGCAAGCCGCAGGTCGCGGAGATTCTGGCTGCGGCTCCGTTCACCGAAAATGACGCGCTCGCCTTCGCCGCGGCAGTCGAGCGGCACAGCGAGCATCCGCTGGCTCATGCCGTGCTCCGGGCGGCGGAAGCGCGGGGCCTTGCCGTTCCAGAGGCGGCAAATTTCCACGCCACCGTCGCCGGCGGCATCAGCGGTGAGGTCAATGGCCGCGCAGTCCTCGCCGGAAAGTCTGACTTCCTGCACGCGCAGGGCGTGATGACTCTGGAAGCACTGGAAGCGGCGGTGGCCCCGCATCAGGCCGCGGGCAGTTCGGCGATCTTTGTCGCCGTGGATGGAAGGCCGGCCTGCGCCATCATTGTCAGCGATCCGGTAAAGCCCACCACGCCGGCGGCTCTGAGCGAACTGCGCGACCTTGGCGTGAAAGTCGTGATGATGACCGGCGACCATCAGCGCACGGCGGAACACATCGCGCGGCAGTTGGAGATCGCAGACTTCCACGCTGGCGTCACCCCGCAGGACAAACATGACCGGGTGGTGGCCTTGAAGGCTGAAGGCGCCGTCGTGGGCATGGCGGGCGACGGGATCAACGACGCGCCCGCGCTGGCCGCAGCCGATGTCGGCATCGCCATGGGCACCGGCACCGATGTGGCCATGGAGAGCGCTTCCGTGACGCTAGTGAAGGGCGACCTCCGCGGCATCGTGCGTTCTGTCAGGCTGGGGCGCGCCATGATGCGCAACATCCGGCAGAATCTGCTATTCGCATTTCTCTACAACGCCCTCGGCATCCCCATCGCCGCCGGGGTTTTGTATCCGGTGTTTGGCTGGCTACTCAGCCCCATGATCGCCGGTGCGGCGATGAGCCTCAGCTCATTGTCCGTCATTCTTAACGCCCTGCGTCTGCGGCGATTCGACCGGTCCTGATCGCGCCTTGCGGCAACGAAGTGATGCTGGTAGCGGCGGCGGAGTTCGTCGTTCGTTTTCCACCTGTATGCTGCGCCTGTTTCACACTGCCGACTGGCATCTCGGTCAGTCTTTTCACGGCTTTGACCGCGACAGCGAACACGCGGCCTTTCTCGAATGGCTGCTGGAAACGCTGGTGGCGCGCCGACCCGATGCGCTCCTGGTGGCGGGCGACGTGTTTGATTCCATCAATCCCGCGGCCACAGCGCAGCGGCGGTTCTTTGATTTCCTCGCCCGTGCCCACGCCGCACTGCCTGAGCTGCAGATTGTCCTCACGGCTGGAAATCACGATGCGGCCGCGCGGCTCGAAGCGCCGGCCGGCCTGCTGGAAAGTCTGAACATCTCCGTCATCGGCACGGTGAAACGGGACGCTGCGGGGGAAGTGGACTGCACCAAGTTCCTCGTCCCGCTCCGGGATGGGGGCGGGAATATCCAGGCGGTCGCACTCGCCGTTCCGTTTCTCCGGCCATCCGACGTTCCCGTCCTGACGGATGTCGCGGACCCGTACCTCGAAGGCATTCGCGAACTCTACCGCCGCACCACTGATGCTGCCCTAGCGCGGCATCCGGGTGTGCCGCTCATCGCGCTGGGGCATTGCCACATGCAGGACGGCGCGGAATCGCGCGACTCGGAACGACGGCTGGTCATCGGCGGCGCGGAGGCGTTGCGGGCGGAGACGTTTCCCGCAGAGCTGTCGTATGTGGCGCTGGGACATCTGCACAGACCGCAGGAACTGGATGGCGGGCGCATCCGTTATTCGGGCAGTCCCATTCCGCTCTCGTTTTCAGAAAAGGACTACAGCCACCGCGTGCTCGAAATTGTGCTGGATCAGTCAGGCCTTGCGTCGGTGACGTCACTGCCGGTGCCAAAAACCGCCGCACTGCTTCGCCTGCCCGCCGGTGGTGCGGCTCTCATTGAGGACGTGCTGCAATGCCTGAGCGACACTACTTTCGACGCGGCACAGCCGCCGAACACCTGGCCCTTCCTGGAAGTCCGCGTGCTCGACACCAGTCCCGATCCCACGCGTCGCCGCCGCATTGAAGCTGCGCTGGAGGGAAAGGCGGTGCGCCTCGCTTCCATCAAGCTCGAAGCTCCTGACCGGCCCGCTGTCGAGCACAACGCCGCCGCGCCCACGCTCGCGGATCTCAGTTCGTTAGATCCGGAGGAGATCATGATCGCCGCGCACCGCGAGAAATACCGCAGCGAACCTGACGCCGCACTGCTCGCTGCGTTGCGGGAAATCCTCACCACGCCCGCGTCATGAGAATCCTGCGCATCAGCCTCCGCAACATTGCGTCCCTCGCCGGCACGCACACCGTGGACTTCACCCGCGAGCCGCTGCGCAGCGCCGGGCTTTTCGCCATCAGCGGTCCCACCGGCTCAGGCAAAAGCAGTCTGCTCGATGCCCTTTGCCTGGCGCTATACGCGAACACCCCGCGTCTCAAAAGTGCAA
>JANOZA010000050.1:0-5182 GCA_031429155.1 Verrucomicrobiota bacterium
CCGCCGCGCAGGCGCAGAACAACGGCTGGCGCCCCGGCTACGTGGCGCCAAACAACGTCCCCTGCCCGCCGGGATACAACCAGCAGACCTACAACAGCGGCGGCAGCACCTGGCGTCTCGGCCCGTCCTGGGGCAACTACCAGGGACAACGGCCCTCCACCACCCAAAGCTGGTGCGCGCCCTACCAGCAGCCGCGCCCGCAGCCCATGCCGCAGCCGTATTACCAGGCGCAGCCGCGCCCGTACACCATGCCGGCCTACCGCGGCCCCTCCTGCTACCCCGGCTACCGCCGCTAACCCGCGCCAAGCCCACGAGCCGCCCGGCCCGCACCTGCTGCGGGCCGGGCGGTGTTTTTCCCCTGCATTAAGTTTTTGACAACCCGGCCTCACATCTTCACCCTGCGCGCATGAACGAAGAAAGCGCCCGCGACAAAAACCTCCGTCACCGTCTGGGCGAGCGCTTCCCCGGCGTCCACCACCCCAGCCTGGTGGACAAAGACCACACCGCCCTCACCAGCGACCGCCGCGCCCACCAGGAGCAGCGTGCTTATTTTCTGGGAGAGGTCTTCTTCGCAGAGACCGCCGCCTTCGACAACCTGCGCCACATCCTCCGCCCCAACCCCGCCCTCGTCACCCTCGTCACCGTCCGCAGCAAAAGCCCCGGGGATGCCGTCACCCTGGCCCCCTCCGCCAAACTCCGCCCCGCCGCCCCACCCCACCCCGGCGTCTGGCAACCCGCCCCCGGCATGAAAGAACTCCGCCCGGAAACCACCTTCCTCCTCCACCACGCCCGCCCTGTGCCCCGCCACCAGATCAGCGGCCACCTCGATACCGTGAGCGGCAAAGACAAACAAAGCCTCGCCACCCAACTGGCCGCCCTGAACCGCACCCCGCAGCCATGAGTGAAACACCTTACACTGACTTGATGAAGAAACTCGCCGCCGCGGATGCTGCGGGCTTGAACCCGCTGCCGATGACGGTGGAGGAACATGAACTCCTGCACGCCATTACCTGGCCCATCGCCACGAAGCACCGAGACCGGCTCTGGCATCACTTTTCCGCAGAGAGCCGGGACATGAATGACGCCCTGCAGTGCGGGGAGGCGCTGATGATGGGGGCCTTCTTCAAGAAGAAGGTGTGGGGCAAAGCTCTGGCCGGGGGCTTCAAATGGTATCCAGCCGGCGGCACCCCGCAGGAGGACGCGATCCGCGGCTGGCTCCACACTACCCTCAAGCGGGAACTGACCTCCCACCCGGAACTCCGCAAAGCCGAACGCCGCGCCACAATCGCCCCCATGCAGCAAATGACCGGCACTGAGAAACTGCTCGGCACGCACTCGACCGCCAAAAGCGGAGCCAGAGCGCAGGTGCCGGAAGATACCGCCGCCGCGCTCATTTCCGAAACTAAAGATGTGCTGGAGCAGGAATACATCGCTGCCGCCCCAGGCAAATGGGTCGCGCTGGTAGCGCAGGAAACCAATGAACCCCTAAAGCCGCCGCCGCCTGAGAAGCCGCGGCCGACTTCTGATGAGGCCCGCGTGGCCCTGGAATTCCTGCCATGGGTCGGCCAGTCACTCAAGGCAGGCATCGCCGGCAAGAATTTCAACAAGTCCGTCTGGCATCAGTACGGAGGCGTGGACAACGACAAGACCGGCAAACTCCTCGACCCCGCCAAGTCCGGCATCGTCGCCGGCTGGCTTCGGGCCTTTTGCCTCAAGCACGACATCTACGAAGCGGATAGGCCGGAAGTTTTCACCGCCTTCCGTCGCGCCCTTCTTCTCTGGAAGCCGGAAATCGTCAGCACCGGCGGCCTCTTGTCTCCTGACGCCACACTTTAACCCGCCCCCACTTTCCCCATGACCTCCGAAGAAATCATCGCCCGCGAAGCCGACCGGCTCCGTGCCCTCTGGGGCGACCCCTTTGCCGCGCCGGATATGCCGCCGCGCACCCTGCTGCGCCAGTGGCTGCAAACCCCGCCCGCGGAACGGGAACCGTGGCTGACCGCCCAAATCAGCAGCCATCCGCTCGGGCCGGATGCTTATTCCCTGCTGGTCCTGGAGCCGCTGCTCCCCCCCGCCCCGCCCTTGCCGCCCCTGAGCGAAAAGACCCGCGCCCTCATGGACCAGGCATGGGCCGAACGCGACCGCACCCCGCGCAAAGCCGCCCCCACTCCACCCGCCGCCCCCGCCCGCGGCGTGCTCTGCCGCAGCACGGAAACGCTGGAGTATTTCGACCCCGACCGTCCCCTTATGCAGGAGCGCCGCACCTGGCAGCCCCCTGACATCATCCTCACTGCCGGCCCCTGGGCCGAAGAAGGCGGCCCCCTCTGGCGCGCCGTGGTCGCCACCCCCGCCGCGCTGTGGCCGGACGGCCTGCGCGAACCCGATGACCTCCCCGTGACCACCACCAGCGGAGACGAATGGATCGCCCACCTCTGGCTGGAATACCCCGTGAGCGAAGCCCAGATCGCCGCCGCCCTCGCCGCCCTGGACGGCGATTCCCTGGTCGCCCTCGAACAAGCCGGCACCGCCCTCCCCGACGGTCTCCCCCTCGAAGACCCCGAAGCCGAAGCCACCCGCGATCCCATCATCCAACAAGAACGCGACCGCCTCATGGCCCGCGCCAGTTTTTTATCCGCCACCGCCGACGCCCGCCGCGCCCGCGCAGAGTGGGAGGTGGAGGTAACGGCTTGGCTGCCGGATGGTATCACCGCCCGGCTCATCGCTCTGGCTGGTGACAGGAATGAACTGGCCCTCGCGGGCGCGGATGAAGACACCGTGCTGTGCCTCGTTTTTTCCGCCGCACAAATCGGCCTGCCTCTGGAGGTGCCGCAGGATGAATTCCGCGCTACCGCCGGCGGGCGGGACAAGTGGGAAATTCACTCAACGAGGGCCGAGTCGCTGGAAGGCGTGAATGTCTGGGAGATGGACCTCGCCAGCCGCCGCGTGAGGGGCCTTGGGACAGTAAAGGGCGGCATTGCCCGGATTACACGCAAGCTCTGCCCCGGCGAAGGTCGCGGAATGCTGTTCTTCTTCATCTGAGGCCATGTCCCTGCTGCTCAATCCCCGCGCCATTTCAGAAACCGATGCTGTGCAGCTCGGATGGGAACTGGGCAGCGCCTGTGGCGCTGCGCGTTTTGGCGAGGAACTCACTGCCGCAGCAAGAATGGTGGCCTGCTGGCAGCATGTCAACGTGGCCGACAAAGCAAAACTGAGCCTTTGGCTGCAAGCTGCCTCCGCCGAATTGATGGTGCTGGCCATGACAGACGCTGCCGATGCTTTGATCCACGCAAACGCCGTGGAGGCCGTGCTGCCTGCAATTCTCAATTTCGGTGGCGGGCCGCTTATGCCGCTGCTGGCGAAGCGATGCGCCGTAGCCTTAGTTCCTTTCACTACAGAAGGAGCAGTGCCCACGGGTTTTCTCGATCATATCTGGCTCGTGGCGGAAGATGCCGATGGAGAGTGCGACCTTCACGAATTCGCCGCCTGGCATACCGGAAAGCCCTGCCGGGTGGTGCAGGTAAAATGGCGGCCCGCCAACGCCCCGCCCCCAGGCGGACGCTCGTGGCAACTGCCCGTCTCACTCGCATGGAAAGCTCTGACAACACCGGAGCCGGAGATGCGCCCGGCCCTTGCTGCTTCATGGATCACCACTGGCAAGGTAACGGGCGATGCTGTGGAGAAAGTGAGGGTGGAAGGAAAACGGGAACTGGAGGGCTTATCGAAAATCCGCCGCCGCTGGCTGCTGCCGTGGGGAACGGAGCCGGGGTGCAAGTTTGAACTGGCCACTAAAGGTGGACGACTCTGCTACGCGCAAACCACCGACGGCGCATGGCGGCATATCACCGGCAAATACGTCACGTCCGGCGGCGAGGAACCCTGGCCGCAGAATGTGGATACGCTGCATATCTTCGTGAGCCGCGCGCTGGGGCCAATGCTGCTCTCCGCGATCCTGGCCCTGCCGCGACGGGTGGTGCTGTGGGCTTCGGAAGAAATGCAGGCGGAGTCAGTGGCGCTGCAAATGGCCCTGGAGGAATTGCAGCGGCGCGGTCTGCCGGTGCAGAAAGTGGAACCCGTCGAGAACTTGCCCACCCGCGACATCGCGGAGACCCAGCAATGGCTGGTGGAGAAGGGACAGGTGAACGCCGCGGGGTGTAATATGTTCAATGTCACGGGAGGGAATCTTCTCATGCGCTACGCCCTCGCGGACCTCGCCCAGGTGAACCCGGATTTGCTGCTGGTGTACCGGGATATCAATGCCGGGGAGGTCCGCAGCAGCGAGAATATGCCCGCGATGGTGGCCGCGCGCGAATCCGCAGCCAAGTCCCTGGAATTCACCCGCCTGAAATATGAGAACCGCCAGGGGCACACCGCCCGGCTCCTCCCGTGGCGGCTGCCGGAGAGCATCGCCGCCACCTGGCTGGTGAACTTGGGCCGCGACCGGATGCCGGTCCGGGCCGATGACCTCACCGGATGTTTCCCGGACAAATTGCCCAACCTCGCGGAAATCCGCAGCCGTGGCGGCCTTTCCTCCAGAGTATGAACACCACCGCTCCACTCCTTCTCGGCAATACCTTCCCGCTCTCGCTCATGCGGCGGCGCGTCATCGTGGAGCAGGTGTCCGTGGAGGAACTGCGCGCCGCCGCCGCCCAGCGCCCCGTGCGCAGCTTCTGGGGCCATGCGTCCACGCTCGCTGCCGCAGAGGAAGTGCTGGGTTTTCCCGCAGCCCCGCGCACAGACCGGCTCGCGCTCACGCTTTCAGAAAATGAATTGCCCGTGCTCGACGGGGAGGAATTCACCGAGGCTTGGGTGCTCTCCCCCCGGGTCGCCCACGGTCACCGCCCCGCCCCCGGCGCGGAAACCCCGCCCGCCGCCATCACCGGCTGGTCCGCCCTCCACCTTACCTGGATATGAACGAGCGCGCCGTCATCCTCGGAGACCTCTCCGGGTTGCAGGGATTTCTCTTTGCAGTCGCTGCCGGTCAGGGCGGCCAGGCCAAGCGCCTGCGGGCACGCTCGTTCTACCTGCAAATGGTCACCGAGGTCGCTGCCCAGAGGCTCCGCGTAGCTGCCGGGTGGAGTCAGAACGCCATCACTTTCTGCGCGGCGTGCAAATGCCTGCTCACCGGACCTGCCTTGAGTGCGGGCCAGTTGGTGCGCGTGGAGGCCGCCGCGCGCGGTGTGGC
>JANOZA010000051.1:0-8794 GCA_031429155.1 Verrucomicrobiota bacterium
GGCCAGCGCCTCGTGCGCTTCGCTGGAGATCGAGCCGTAGCTCATCGCGCCGGTTTTGAAACGCTTCACGATGCTTTCCACCGACTCGACTTCGTCAATGGGCACGGGAGTCTGCGCTTTGAAATCAAGCAGCCCGCGCAGCGTGTAGAAACTCCGCACCTGATCGTTCACGAGCTTCGAGTATTGCTTGAAGAGATCGTAGCTGCCCGTGCGCACGGCCTTTTGCAGCGTGTGAATCGTCTGCGGGCTGAAGAGGTGATTCTCTCCTTCCTTCCGCCACTGGTACTCGCCGCCGGCATTCAGCGCCGGGCCGGCCACGGCGATGTCGGGATAGCCCGCGTGATGCCGCGCGATGGCCTCCGCCGCGATGACACCGAGGTCCGCGCCTTCGATGCGCGTCGCGGTCCATGTGAAGTATTTATCCACCACCGCCTGATTGAGTCCCGCAGCTTCAAATATCTGCGCGCCGCGATACGACTGCATGGTGCTTATGCCGATCTTGCTCGCCACTTTGATGACGCCTTTGGTCGCGGCCTTGATGAAGTTCTTGCAGGCCGTCTTGTGATCCACATTCACCAGCAAGCCCTGCCGGATCATGTCGTCGAGCGTCTCGAATGCGAGGTAAGGATTGATCGCCCCGCAGCCGTAGCCGATGAGCGTGCAGAAGTGATGCACCTCCCGCGGCTCGCCGCTTTCCAGCACGATGTCCGCCAGTGTGCGCGTGCCTTTCCGGATCAAATGGTGGTGCAGCCCTGACACCGCGAGCAGCGCGGGGATCGGCGCGGAGTCGCTGTTCATGCCGCGGTCCGAGAGGATGAGGATGTTTTTCCCCTCGGCGATGAGGGCGTCGGCTTTGGCGCAGAGTTCATCCATCGCCTGCGCGAGACCGGCTTCACCTTTCTTCGGATCGAAGAGAATCGCCAGCGTCGCGCTGCTGAACCGCCCCTGCGCGACAGCCTTCAACTTCGCCAGCTCCTCGTTGCTGAGGATCGGCGTCTTCAATTCGATGAGATGACAGCTTTCCGGCTCCGGCTTCAGCAGATTCCGCTCGGCACCGATGGTGGTGATCGGCGACGTAATGATCTCCTCGCGGATGCAGTCAATCGGCGGGTTCGTGACCTGCGCGAAGAGCTGCTTGAAGTAATCGTAGAGCAGCCGCGAGCGGTCGGAGAGCACGGCGATGGGCGTATCCGTGCCCATGCTGCCAATCGCCTCCACGCCATCGCGCGCCATCGGAGCCATCAGCATCCGCAGGTCTTCAAAAGTATAACCAAACGCCTTCTGGCGCTGGAGCACGGTCTTGTGATCCGGCACCGGCACGTCCGCGGAGTCGGCGATGTCCGCCAGCTTCACGAGATGCTTGTCCAGCCACAGGCGATAGGGTTGCTCGATGGCGATCTTCTCTTTGATCTCCTCGTCGGGCACGATGCGGCCCTCTTCCATGTTCACGATGAACATGCGCCCCGGCTGGAGCCGGCCTTTGTGCGCAATGTTCTCCGGCGCGATGGGCAGCACGCCGGCCTCGCTGGCCATGATGACGAGGTCGTCCTTCGTCACATAATAGCGCGACGGCCGCAGACCATTCCGGTCCAGCGTCGCGCCGATCATCGTGCCGTCAGTGAACGCCACACTCGCCGGACCGTCCCACGGTTCCATGAGGCACGAGTGATATTCGTAGAACGCCTTCTTCTCATCGCTCATGCTCTCGTGACCGCTCCACGGCTCCGGGATCATCATCATCATCGCATGCGGTAGCGAACGGCCCGACTGCACGAGCAGTTCCAGCGCGTTGTCGAAAATGGTGGAGTCGCTGCCGTCCACATTGAACACCGGTTTGATCTTCTGCATGTCGTCGCCAAACAGCTCCGACGCGAAGTGCGGCTGCCGCGCCAGCATCCAGTTGATGTTCCCGCGCAGCGTATTGATCTCGCCGTTGTGAGCGATGTAGCGATACGGGTGCGACCGCTCCCAGCTTGGGAATGTGTTCGTCGAGAAGCGCGAATGCACCAGCGCCAGCGCGCTCTTCATGTCCGGGTCGCGCAGGTCTTTGAAATACTGCCCCACCTGCAACGGCGTGAGCATTCCTTTGTATACCAGCGTGCGGCAGGAAAGACTCGGCGCATACCAGTAGGTATCAATCTTCGGCACGCGGATCGCATTGTGCGCCACCTTGCGAATGACGTAGAGCTTCCGCTCGAAGGCCGCGTCGTCCGCGAGCTTCGGATCCCGGGCGAGATAAACCTGCCGCATGAACGGCTCGCTCAACTTCGCCGACTTCCCCAGCCCTGAATTGTCCACCGGCAAGTCCCGCCAGCCGATCACCGGGCACCCTTCCGCCGCCGCCACTTTCTCAAACTCCCGCTGACTCGCCGCCCGCGCCGTCGCATCCGGCGATGTGAACAAACTCGCCACGCCATACAGCCCCGGCTCCGGTAGCGTCACGCCCACCGCGGCGCAGGCCTTTTTCAGAAACTCGTGCGGGATCTGCATCAGAATCCCCGCGCCGTCTCCGGTGTTCTCTTCACAGCAGGCCCCGCGGTGATCCAGGTTCTCCAGAATCGTCAGCGCGTTGGCCACGATGTCGTGCGACTTTTTCCCCTTCATGTGAACGATGAAGCCGACGCCGCAGGCGTCATGTTCGAACGCGGGATCGTAAAGACCCTGCTTTTCGGGAAAACCGTGGTGATTCATTTCGATGTTCAGAGGGGGGTGTAGTGTAATTCCCGCTATTCCCGATAGGCTTTAGTAAAAAAGCCCGGCAGGAGGGGGCGGCATCATGGGGGAGGAATTCCGCAGGTCAAGCCCGCGGACGACCCTGGAAAGCAAGTTTCCGGCCATGCGCGCAGGGGAGTTTAATCTTGATGACAGCGCCCGCGCCCTTGCCCAGCCGTTGAGCAGGCACTCCATTCGGCACCATGAGCCCGCCGACGAACCCGCAGCCGAAGGAAACCAAGCCCTCACGCGGCAAACGGGGCTGCTTCATCACCGGCATCCTCGTTGTACTGATGGTGCCGGTTTACTACTGGGCTGAGAATTACGCTGGCCCCAGGGCGGTGGAGAAAATGAAGGAGGAATATGCAGCGGCTGGTTTTCCACTGGAGCCTGATGCCGTGATACCGCCCGCGATTCCTGCTGAGGAGAACTTTGGGGCCACCCCGCTGCTGGATGGGATCATGCACCCGGATGACGGTTCGCCCGCTGAGAAAGCAATGAAGGAGAAGCGGAAGGCTCTCAAAAAACTGCTGCCGGAGGGCTTCGACTCGGCCCCTTCTCCATACAGACCTCCGTCGAAGCCGGGAACGCCACCTCCCACTGCACCGACGGTCGTGGCGGACATGACAAGTATACACTCCCTGAGGCCTGCGTGGAAAAACATCCGCCATTACCTTGAGACCCGCGCTCTCTATAAAACCATCCCGAACGAACCCTCCGACGTCCGGGCTGTCTATGCAGCGCTGGAGACCCATCGCCCGCTGTTCGATGAACTTACTGCGGCAGCAAAACGACCGCACGCATCACTCACTCCGGCGCTGCGGGATCGGATCGTCGCGTGGAAGCTGGGTTCGGTATTTTATCCGGAATGGGGACCACTGATAAACCTTTTCCTGCTGCGCATCCATTCGGCAGCGGCGTTGGCCCTTAATGATGAAGCCGTAGCCCTTACCGGCGTGCTTTGGAAACTGCGAAGTGCGGCTTTGGCAGAATCCACGCTTCTGGCCCACGCAAACGCTGCCTTTATCGGGCGCATTTGGATGGAAAGCACCCGTTCGATACTGCAAAGCCCCGCGCGGACCGACGGGCATCTCGCACAACTCCTCGCCCAATGCGGCAGCGACTGGTCTCCGGAGAATGAATTGCTGCATACTTTTCAGGGTGAAGCTGCATTTCTCTGCACTGCGGTGGAAGGCGTCGGGGCGGAACCTTTCGCGCCTTATCGCTGGGGCTTTTCCCGGTTTCAGGAGAACATGCTCCGCTACGGCCCTTCCGGCTGGGTCGAGCGAAACCTTGCCACGGGCCTCCGCGAGACGCTCCACTACATATTGTTACCGCTCCGGCAGCAAGGGTTCGCTGCTCTACCGTCGGCAACCGAAAGTCTGGAGGTGCTCCACGACCGCGTGGGACGGGATTCGTTCCCGTCCCGCTTCCTGCACGCCATGGATTCGAGTGCCTTCATGCCCCGGGGCCTCGTTATGCGTGCCCAGCACGTGCGCCTCACTCTCCTCGCCATCGCGATGGAACGCTACCGCCTGCGGCACGGGCGCTACCCCGCGGACGCCGCCGCGCTTGTTCCCGACTGCATCGCCGACGTCCCGCCGGACATAGACGGCGCGCCGCTGCGCATCGTCACCTCGCCTGACGGCGCCAAATCCGTGCTCTATTCCATCGGCTGGAATCTCTCCGACGACTGGCACGGCGTCGTTCCAGCGACTTATAAAGAAGAGGACGACCTCTGGAAAAACGCCGACTGGCCGCTCTCGCTCCCCTTCCCTCCGCTGCCGCCGCCGTGAGGAAGCGCGGATCAGGCTGACGCGGGCTTCTTTTTCGCGAACAGCTTTACCAGTCCGACTATCAGGGCGATGACCACGCCGACCCCGACGAACTTACCCAGCTTGTAGGCCAAGCCCTTATCGGCCTCCGGTCCGGCGACGCGGGGATTGGCGGAGACTGTGGCATCGCGCCAGGCAGCCACGGCTTTCTCCGCTTCGGTGCGGTCGGCTTCGGAATCGTAAGGCGCGTTGACGTAGAAGTTCACGAGCCTTCCGTTCACGGGTGCCATGATGGCAGAAGCGAGGGACTTAGTCTCGACGGGCTTGCCTTCACTGTCTGCCTCCCTGGACTTGATGGCCATACTAAATCCGAGAGAACTGCCGGAGTCTTCGAAAAAGCCGAGAAAGACCGTATCGCTCACCGACAGCGCGATGTCCGTGCCATTGTCTTTGGAGAGTTTTGCATTGCCGTCTGCCACCAGTTTTTTGATGTCCGCATCAATCCGGCCCCGCATCTTTTCCAGTTCAGCTTTCATCTCCGACCGAACACCCTCGAACGTGCGCTCTCCGATGTCCTCATTCTCCAGCGTCCGGACGACCTGCAAATTGAAAGTATGCTTGTTGGGAGCCGCACGCCCCTCCCTGAGAGCCTCGTGGTCTTCCGGCGTGTTAAAATAGGCGAGCAGGCGATTGCCCGGCGGGAAGAAGTTCTTCATAGCCGCATCGAATTCCTTATTGATGCCGTCGGAGCGAACGAATCCTGCGGGCGGCGGAACCGCGATCTTGCGTGAGCCAATCTCGATCTTCGGACTCACCGGAACAGGCGCGGGAGCGGGCTCAGTTTGGGCCGCGGCTGTGGCGCAGGCTAAGAGAGAGCACACGAAGAGGCAGGGGAAAAAGAAGCGGATCATAAGTCATCAGGTCGAATCGGCAGCGGCGCGCGTCAAACTCTTTGCCAACAATTTCGGGGATGAAACGAATTCCTTCTCCCGGGCGCTGTTGCTTTGCACAATGGCAGGGGCTGTCTATGGTCGCGCCCAGTTTATGGATTCATTGAGTGGTCATTCCAGTTCCTCGTCACTGCCCGGGCTTGCGCTCGGGGCGTGGGATGGTACAGCGGCGGCTGTTTCCACCCCGATGCCACTTCCCGCTCAACCTTTCACTCTCTGGCTTTCGCCCGATGCATGGCCAAAGCCTGCGCTGCGACTGCCGGGGAACGCCCACACCCTTTGGCAAAATCCCGATACCTGGCCGCGGCTCAAGATTCGCCTCCAGGGAAATGCCCACACCTTGTGGATGAACGCCTCCGCATGGCCGGCGATTGCTGTTCCGGCACCGGTGGCGACGGAGCCGCTCATCGCCTTTGGCGACGAGACCTTCGTGGAGTCAACGCCGGTGCCGGTGGTCGAAGTCATCGCCCTTCCCGCCACCGCGGAACCAGAATCCATGCCGGCATTCCCCTCTCTCGACCCAGTCGCCCCCCTGCAACCCGAGCCCACTCCCCCCCCCGTTTCCGAGCCCGTCACGACCATGATCAAACTGCCCGCCAATCACAGCTTTACCCTCTGGACCACGCCCGCCGCTCTGTCACAGGCCTCGAAACTCACCAGGCCTGCCATTCCCGGAAAAGTGACCATGCGCCTGCCAGGACAGCCATTCACGGTCTGGACTCAGCCAGGCCGCGTGGAACGGATCGTCATGCGGAATACTGTGGCTCCAGTGGCCGGTAAAGTCGCCATCATCGCGCCGGCCAGGCCAGTCAGCGGCGCTCAGCGCTGGCTGCCCATCGCCGCAGGCATCGCCGTGACAGCGCTTTTCGGTGTGGGATACATTTCCCAGAAATCGCAGCGGGTGCAGGCGGAGGACAACTACGCGCAGTTGGAGAAACAAGCCTCCGCAGAAGTCAGCACCGCGCAGGTCCAGATATTGGCAGCGAATGCCAAAGCCGAGGACGCCGTGAGCAAACTGATGGCGCTGGAAAAGGATCTGCAGGGCGAGATCGCCATCCTCAAGACTGGTCTCACCAAAGCCGAGAAATCCTCCGAGTCCGCCCAGAAAGCGGTCCTTTCCACCACCAGTGCGCTCGAAAAGACAACGAAGGAACTCACCGAGGCGAAAACGAAATTCGCCGCCAGGGAGACGGAATTGCAATCCAGCCTGACGACCCTCACAGAGGAGAGCAGCAAAGCCAAACGCCTCGCTGGTGAAGAGATGAGCAAGGCCCGCGAGGCCATTGCCAAACTGGAGGAGGAAATGGCCGCCGCGATCAAATCAACCACTGCCGCCATGGAAGAACGCGACGTGATCCGGGCTGAAGTCGAGAAGCTGCGCAAGCAACTGGAGTCCCCCGCCAAGCCGCCAGGAACACCGGACGCGTAAGTCTGGCCAGCGGCCCGCTCATGGTGCCTGAGGCAGTGCCTTCGTGTGCGCTGCGAATTCCACACCGCCCACTTTTCCCCGGCGGCATGGGCGACGGAAAGCCCGGCGCCAGGGAGCACGGCGATGAAAGAACCGAGTGATGAGCAGCGAATTGTCTGCATGACTTCAATGCCGCAACCGCCCCTGCCGATAAGTCCGCTCCACTGGCTGCACGCCCGCCCTGCGCGCAGCGGGAGTGACCCGGAGGCTGTCGGACTCACAGGCCGGATCAAGGGAGGCAGGACATCATGCTGAAAATCTTTGGCCAGTCCTCCGGGCGTCTCTGCGATGGGATTTCCAGAAGAGACTTCCTCAAAATCGGCGGGCTCTCGCTCGGCGGGCTCTCCCTCCCCCAACTGCTCCAGGCGGAGGAATTGGCGGGCATCAAGAAGTCACACAAGGCCGTCATCATGATCTACATGGCGGGCGCTCCGCCGCATCAGGACATGTTCGATTTCAAAATGGATGCGCCTGCGGACATCCGCGGCCCGCATCGCCCCGCGCCGACGAATGTGCCGGGCATCCACATCTCCGAGCACATGCCGTATTGCGCGAAGATCATGGATAAGCTGGTCCCCATCCGCACCATGTATGGCTCGCCCAGCGGCGACCACGACTCGTTCATTTGCTACACCGGACGACCTGCGAACAAACAGCCGCCCGGCGGCTGGCCCTCGATGGGTTCCGTTCTAGCCAAACTCCAGGGCCCCGTGGAACCGGCCATCCCCGCCTTTGTGGGACTGGCGCCCAAGGCCGGCCACCCGCCCTACGGCTCGCCGGGCCATCCCGGATTTCTCGGAGCCACGCAGTCGGCGTTTCGCCCGAACGGAGGTCCGGGAATGGAGGACTTGAAGCTCAACGGAGTGACGCCAGAACGATTCGCCGAGCGCCGGTCTCTGCTCGCGGACTTCGACAAATTCCGCCGCGATCTCGATGCCAGCGGTGCCGTGGAGGGCTTGGATGGTTTCACTCAGGCGGCATTCAATATCCTGACTTCCAGCAAGCTCATGGACGCGCTCGATCTCAGCAAGGAACCGGACAAAGTGCGCGAACGCTACGGCAAGGGCGACCCCAAGAACTACGGCGACGGCGCGCCGCGGAACTGCGAGCACTTTCTCATGGCCCGGCGACTCGTGGAAGCCGGCGCGCGTTGCGTGACGCTGAATTTCGGCCGCTGGGATTTCCACAGCAACAACCACAGCGAACTCCTCACTCACCTGCCGCTCTTCGATCAGGGCATCAGCGCTCTCGTCGAGGACCTGCACCAGCGCGGGCTGGACAAAGACGTCGCTGTCGTGGCGTGGGGCGAATTTGGCCGCACGCCGCAGATCAACAAAGACGGCGGACGCGACCACTGGCCGCAAGTCGGCTGCGCCCTGCTCGCCGGCGGCGGCATGAAAACCGGCCAGGTCATCGGCGCCACCGACCGCCTCGGCGGCGAGATCACCGACCGCGGCGTCCACTTCGGCGAAGTCTTCGCCACCCTCTACCACCAGCTCGGCATTGATGCCAACCGCGTCACCCTCCCCGACCTCTCCGGCCGCCCGCAGTATCTCGTAGATGGCTGGCTGCCCATGCCGGAACTGATCTCCGTGTGAACGCCAGATCGCAGCTCACACCGGCCAGGCGGAGCCCACGTGTGAAATAAACGTCAAGCCCGGCACCGGAGCGGCATATCCGGAAGCCACCGGAAAAGCGTTATGGAGCCAGACACCAGCGGGAAGAACGCCGCCGCGTCCGCACCGGGCCGGCGCAGGAGCTTCAAGGCGACACGCCTTTTCAGGATACCGTCCTCCGCCAGCAACACATTGCCAAAGCCCCCCTTCCCCAGTTCCCTGATCACCCGGTAGCGCTGCAAAGGCGCAGGCAGCATACCCAGAAAACCGGGA
>JANOZA010000052.1:0-6802 GCA_031429155.1 Verrucomicrobiota bacterium
GCCGCCTACAACGCCGCAGCCTCAACCAGTGCCCGCTATGCTCTCTTCTCAAACTACCTTGATGAGGCCACCCGCACCAGTCTGACGGTTGATGACAGCGCCGCGAGGATCACCACTCAGTCCATGCGCGATGTCAGCAGATATCTCACTCTGCCTGACTGGGGCGGAAATTCCTATCCGAAAGTTCAGCTCCTTCCCTGATAAACCACTCCACCCGCACCTCATCATGAATAACTCCGCCAAACCTTCCCGCCGGTCAGGCTTCTCCCTCGTGGAAGTTCTCGCCGCCGTTGCCATCATTGGCATCCTCGTCTTCATCGCCATTCCCAATGTCGTGCAATCCCGCCGTGACGCGGAAGAGCACTTTGCCATCGGTCGTGCTGAAGGGCTGAACAGTTCCATCAGCCAGTTCATTCAAGCCAATGGCCGGGCCAATGCCGGTGTGGCGTGGGCCGGCAAGACGAGCGCCGAGCGTTACGATACTGTAAAAGGCTACCTCGCCTATGCGCCGGTGAATATGGCCTCCTACCAGCCAAACGGCTATACTTACACCATGCCCGCTACGCCGGATGCAAGGGTCGAGATCACCCGGGACAACGGTACCGGGACCCCGGATGTCATCAACTACTAGACTCAATTTTCCGCAGCTATGAATTCCGCGCCCTCAGATCCGTGCTATCGTTCGCCCGTCGCCGTCCGCCGTGCTTTTACGATCGTGGAGCTGCTCGTCACGGTGGCCATTATCGGACTGCTGGCGAGTATCGCTATTCCCGTGTATTCGAATATACGGGAAGCCTCGGAGAAGGCTGTAGCCGGGGACCAGGTGGAGGCGCTAAACCGCGCCATCACGACTTTCGCCCAGAATTGCTGGAAACTGCCAACTGCGCCCGACGCTGCTTCGACAGCGGACGAACTTGCCGTTCTGCGCAGTCTCCAGTATCAATTCCCTTCCGCGAGCCTGAAGCCTGGCTCTCCCTATTTTGACCAAACGTATGACCCGCCCTCCTCCTCCAACTCGTTGCATCTGCGCATTCGATGGAACGGGAAGAGCTTTGAGTTGCTCGAGCCCGGTTCAAGCGGGACCGGGCTTCGCTACGCCAGCGGTGCCGACTACAAGAAGGTCCCTGTTTCCTTTCCCAATGGGTACAAGCCAGAGGGTGCTCCCTGACCCTCCGATCCCCGCCATTTTCTAAACCACCATGCGTACCGTCGCCCCTGACTCCCCTGTGTCATCCTTGCCTCCGCAATCCCGTCTGAACCCGGCTGTTACTTCCAGCATGGAGGACAGTTTCTGGAACCAGGTCAGTTCCGATGTAATACCGGCCCGACAGGACGCCGCGCCCGCGCCGCCTGATGCTCTTTCTCCCTCAGCGAAAGCGCCTCCGCTAAAGGCAACCGATGCTGTGGACATAGAGGCCGTGGCCATCACAGCAGGCATCCTTCCTGTAAAACTGCCGCGCGGCACCTGTTCCATTCCCGCTGAGAACCTCTTGCGCACCCTGGGACGCAATGCTCGTACGGCCGATCCATGGGTGCCCGTCGGGACGGTTGGTCCTCTCCTGATCATGGCTCACTGCAGGACGGTGTCCGATGATTTTTGGGGCGTGCCCAGGGCGCTTGTCGTGCCGATCATAGTGGATTCATCGCAATATGAGACCATCCTCAAGGATCTCTATACCCGCATCGGTCATAAGCCCCTCGAGGACTTCAATGCTCTGGAGCGCGTGGTGATGCCATCGGGCGAGGATCCTCGTGGAGCCTTGAAATGGTTCATCGAATCCTATCCGCTTCAACCCGAGGAGCGGGAGAAGATGATGCGGCTCTATGAAGAGAACGAGAAGAAGCCGCTGAACAGTCTGGATGATCTAAAGTTTCTGCCGCGCCATTACGGTGTGGCGATCATGCGCATCGCGACCGGTCAACATGCCTACAATCCGGAGGAAGGTCCGGGGCAGAACATGTTTCCGGATTCCCTGCTCGATAAGCACTGTGTTTTTCCGCTCTTCTGCGGACGCCAGCATGTTTATCTGATGTCGGCGGTCCAGTCGAACTATGCCTTTGAAGACGAGTGGCTCTCGGGCGGAAACGATCCGGTCAAAATAATCCCCGTACTCGCTGACCCTGCCGCTATTCGCGCCGCTGTTGCGAGGAACCGAAGCAAGAGCGCCCGCGATACAGGAGTCGGCATGACTGCCGGTGAACTCACCTATTCCGACACCCAGCAGATCGTCGAAATTGATCCCGTGGACGTCGGACGGATCAACCCGGCGAATCCAAACAACACCGCCGAGCAGCTCGTGCAGTGGGCCATTTATCGGGCCCTCACGATGCGTGCGTCCGACCTCCACATTGAGAAGTTCTACAACACCGCCCGCTTCCGCGCCCGGGTGGACGGGGAGCTCGTCGTCATTCACAGCTGTTCGGAGGAAAGTCTGCCGCGCTACATCGCGATGATCAAGAACTGGTCCAACATGGGCCAGGAACGTCAGAGCTGTCAGGACGGGCGTTTCGCCATGCGCATCGGTCAGCGCCGTGTGGACGTCCGGGTCGCCGCCATTCCCCACCGCAAGGAGTACCAGAAGATCATCATGCGCTTCCTCGACAAGCAGGACGGCATCAAGAAGCTCAGCGAACTCAATCTCGGCCCCCGCCAGACGAGTATCATCAAGAACGTCATGGGCCGCGATCAGGGACTCGTGCTCGTGACCGGTCCTACCGGTTCCGGTAAAACGACGACGCTCTACGCATTCATCAATTCGATCAACGACGACAACATCAACATTCAGACGATCGAGGACCCCATCGAATACGAAATCGAGGGCGTGAACCAAACGCAGACCGACCCCTTCTACGATCTGACTTTCGCCCATGGCCTGCGCGCTCTGCTCCGGGCCGACCCTGACGTCATCCTCATCGGTGAATCCCGTGATGGCGAAACCGCCGGCGCAGCCATCAACGCAGCGCTCACGGGCCACCTCGTTCTCACCACGCTTCACGCCAACGATTCCCTGCGGGCCATTTCCCGGCTCCTCAGCATGAACGTCGAGCCGTATCTCCTCGCCGACGCCCTCGCGATGAGTCAGGCTCAGCGACTCGTCCGCAGGCTCTGTTCCTACTGCAAGCACCCGCTGCCCCCGAATCAGGAAGTCCAGGATTTTCTCTTCAATCAGGGCGTCATTACCCAGCCGATGAGAGACCCGATCTATCAGAAGGTCGGATGCGATGAATGCAACGGAACGGGCTATTCCGGACGGATCGCGTTGATGGAAATTGCTCTGATCACCAATGAACTTTCGGGCCTCATTGCCACTGGTGCCCCAGTAAATGAGATGCGGAAGATCGCGGTGAAGGACGGATTCAAATCCCTTTATCAGGAAGGTCTCGTTCAGGTCATCGCAGGCCAGTCCACCTTCGATGAGATCAACTGTCTGAGCTACACCGCCATGGCCTGATCCCGGAATGGGCGAAGTTCAGAAATTCACCGGGTTTTATTTCCGGCGAGTGTAACATCCCGCCTCCGTTCCCCAACTGAGGCTCATGAATACTCTCCTCCCTGTTCTAATCGCATCCGTTTTTGCCACCGCCGCTGCTTCTGCGGCGCTGGTGAATCGCTGGTCGTTCAATGTCGCTTCCGGCTCAGCGCCAGGCGGGACGGTTTTCGCCGATCCAGTTTCCTCCTCGATGCTTCAGGTGCGCGGGAATGGTGCGACGCTCAACGGTTCCCGCGTCACGCTTCCAGGCACGACGAACTGCGACCAGCCGGACTCGGCGATTTCGGCTTATCTGAATCTTCCGAACGGCATCGTCTCTTCGAAGACGAACCTAACGGTGGAAATCTGGGCCGCACCGCTGTCCGCGCGCTTCTTCCAGCCACTGTGGGATTTTGGCCGCATGAATATTGCCGGCGACGGGGCAGGGGCGCAGGGCGAATGGACGGGCACCACTCCGGCGACGGTGCCGGGCTCAGAGACCAGCGACGGCATCGCTCTCCTGATCAATCGCGACACCAACCTCAGCACCCAGCGTCAGGGATCCCGCATCAATGGCGGCGCTCCACTTTACCTCGACTCCAGTCTCGCCACGACGGCGGGCACGACCTACCACTACGTCTTCACTTTTCAGGACACTGCGGGCGGCGGTACGGTGTCGTGGTTCCGGAATGGCGCGCTCGTCACCACAGGCAGCGTCGCGTTTCACCTCGCGGATATAGAAGATGTGAACAACTGGCTGGGCCGCTCCCAGTGGAACGTCCTCGCAGTCGCCAACGTCGCCTACGATGAAGTGAGGCTCTACAACCACGCCCTCACGCCAGCGGAGATCACTGCCAGCGGGGCTGCGGGGCCGAATGCATCTTTCTCGCCGCCGGTCCTTCAGCCGGACAGCGCTACGCTGCATCACCTGCAAAAGGTGCGTGTGAACGTTCTGGCGAATGATGCCCCCGGCGCGAATCCGGCGACGGTCGCAGTGGTCACGCCTCCCGCGCACGGCACCGCCAGCGTCGCCGCAGACGGTCGCATCCTCTACACGCACACTGCGGGCACGCCTGCGGGCGATGCGTTCACTTATCGCACGAACAGTGCCTCCGGATTCACCGCGCCGGTGACCGTGAGCCTCACTTTTTCCTCCAGCCTGCGCATTCCCAATGCCACGCTCAACGTCCCCGCCACGCCGCCGGTCACGACCTACACGACGGTCAATGCTTTCCCCGCGCTCGCGTTCACGCAGCCCGTCAACATGGCCACTGTGCCCGGCGATGCGCAGCGGCTCTTCGTCGTGGAGCGGCCGGGAACGATCCGCGTCATTCCGAATGTGAGCGCCCCCGCCTCGTCCTCGGTCTTCCTCAATCTCGCCGCGCTCTGCTCCTCACGCGGCGAGACGCTGCTCAATACCGTGGACCGCGGACTGATGAGCATGGCCTTTCATCCGCAGCACTCCAACGCCGCACACACCGGCTACCGGCGCTTCTTCGTTTGGTATTCCGTCGCCGCGGGCGGGCAGAATTATTATCGCATCAGCCGCTTCAACGTGCAGGCTGGAAATGCCAACGCCGCTGACACCGCCAGCGAGACCGTGCTCATCCAGCAGTTGGATCCGAATGGCTTTCACCTGGGGACAGACATGCACTTTGGCAACGACGGCTACCTTTACGTCTCGGCGGGCGACGGCGGCGGGCAGAATGATTCCCGCCGCTACGGCCAGCGCATCAATCTGGACTTCCACTGCGCCCTCCTGCGGCTTGACGTGGACAAGCGTCCGGGCAATCCCGAGCCTAACACGCACGCCGCCGTGCCCCGCGATGCCAGCATCGCCCGCTACTCCGTCCCGTTAGACAATCCCTTCGTCACCGCTGGCGGCGCGCCGGTTGTGTTTAATGGCCAGAGCCTCGCCGCGACCAGCGTGCGCACCGAGTTCTTCAGCGTGGGCCTGCGCAATCCCTTCCGCTTCTCCGTGGATGCCCCCACGGGCGAAATCCTCATCGGCGATGTCGGCCAGGATGCCCGTGAGGAAATCAACCTCGCCGCCAGCGGCGCGAACTTCGGCTGGTCGTGGCGCGAGGGCACCGTCCCCGGTCCCAACGCGGGCGAGGCGCTGCCGGGATTCACCTACACCAATCCGCTCTACGAATACGTCATCGGCAACGGCACCAGCCAGGGCCACAGCATCACCGGCGGCATCGTCTATCGCGGCGCGAATTTACCTGACCTCGCCGGCACTTACATTTTCAGCGACTACCTCGATGGCCACCTCTGGGCGCTGCGCCGCTCACCTTCCGTCAGTGTCGAGCGACTCACGGGAAATGCCGGCTTCACCGCCTTCGCGGCCGATCCCTCCAATGGCGACGTGCTCGCCGCGGACGTTCAGGAAGGCCGCATCTACCGCCTCACCGACGGCGGCGCTCCCACAAATTTCCCCGCCACTCTCAGCGCCACCAATCTCTTCGCCGATCTCACCACGCTTTCTCCCGCGCCCGGTCTGCTGCCGTATGAACCTAACGTCCCGTTCTGGAGCGACCACGCGGTAAAGCGCCGCTGGTTCGCCGTGCCGGACGCCGTCAGCACCATGACGTGGAGCCGCGACGGACTCTGGACCTATCCAGACGGCACCATCTGGGTGAAGCACTTCGACATGGAAATGACGCGCGGCCAGCCCGCCACCGCCCGCCGCATCGAGACACGGCTGCTCGTGAAGAACTCCGCCGGCAGCTACGGCGTCAGCTACCGGTGGAACGAAGCCCAGACCGACGCCATGCTCGTCGCCGACGGCGGCGAAAACATCGCGCTCAACATCACCGAAGGCGTCACCCCTCGTGTGCAAAACTACCGCATCCCCAGCCGCGGCGAGTGCATCAGTTGCCACAATCCCCCCGCCGGACACGCCCTCTCCTTCACCACTCGACAGTTGAATCTTGCCGGGAACATCCACGGCTTCTCTGGCAATCAACTCACCCTCCTGCGCGACGCCGGCTACTTCTCCAACCAAATCGAACAGCCCAACCTTCTCCCCTTCCACGTCAAGTCGGACGACACCACATGGGCCGTGGAAGCCCGCGTCCGCAGCTACCTTGATGTCAATTGCGCCAACTGCCACCGCAGCGGCGGCACCGCCACACCCAGTTGGGACGGACGCGCCCACCTCACGCTCGCGCAGACCCAGGTCATTGACGGCTTCGCCACCAACAACGGCGGCAGCACCGACAACCGCCTCATCGTCTCCGGCGACACCACCCACTCCATCATCCTCAACCGCATCGCCCTCACCAACGGCTTCACCAGGATGCCCCCGCTGGGCAGCAGCGAACTCG
>JANOZA010000053.1:0-3440 GCA_031429155.1 Verrucomicrobiota bacterium
TTGAGCGCGCTTCATCCCAGACGATTCCTGGATCGCTGACCGCCACCGCTGCGAATTTTTCCCACAGTGCGGCGGCGAACAGCGCCCATTTGCCGCCATAGCTGTGCCCGATGACCCCGATCCGTTTGGAGTCCACCTGCTGCAAGGCCGCCATCGCCGTCCATGCATTTGCGGCCACGTATGCATGAAACGACAGCGGCTGGCAGACTGCCTTGCCGGTTTCCGGTTTCCACGCGTTGCCGCCGGGTGAGCCGATGCTGAGGGCCACGAACCCGCAGCGGACAAGTTGCAGGGCGTAGTCGCGCTGTGCCCCCTTCTCTGCCGGCGAGAGACCAGCGCCGGTCTCAGGCTCATAATAAACGACGAGCACGGCTGGAAACGGCCCTGCCCCATCCGGCAGCAGCAGCCAACCCTCCTGCGACTGCCCCGGCGCGACCTCCAGCGACACACGGCGCTGCGTGAAATTCTCACACCGTTCTTCGCGAAGTGGCTTAATCGCAGGTTTCTCCAGCAACGGAGGCCAGGCACCCAACGTATCGTGCCAGTTTTTCAGAATCTCCTTTCGCCGCCTCGGCCAGTCTTCGGCCTTGGTGACACGTGAGCCGTCATCGAATAAGAGCGGAGAGCGGTATTTTCCCACCTGCGTGGCAAGTGCCGGCGGCGGCTGGAGAAATGGCTGAAGCACATCCTGCGGATCACTGGCCCCGGCGCGATGAATGATTCCATTGCAAACCAGCACCGCGGCGACACTGCATTTCACGACTTTGAAGAATATGGAGGTCATGCGCAGACTATCGGCAAGCTGGTTCCGGAAAGCCAATTCCAAAATCATCCCCGAAATCCGCCACCGGACTTGCCCTCACTTCAACCAGACGGTAGTCTCCGGGCCATGAAACCGAACGCCCTTCGCATCGCGGCCTGCCTGTTGTTCGTCCTCACACCTGCGCGGCCCTGTTCTGCCGACACACTCCCGGAGGTTTTCAGCGCGGAGGAAAAGAAATTGTGCAGCCAACTGACGCTCACCAATCAGCCGTGGGCCAGCCCCCGATGGGAGGTTTCCCTGACCGAAGCGCGGGCGCGAGCCACAAAGGAGAACAAGCCCATTTTCCTCGTCGTCAATACTGGCAACGTGCTGGGCTTTGTGTGAGGCAACGGAATCATCGTCCGTGAGGCGACACTCAATGACCCGGCCATCGCGAAGCTGCTTAGGGAAAGCTTCGTGCCCATGGCGATGGATAACGTGGACTACCCCAACCAGACAGAAGCCGAGCGCGACTTCCTCATTGATAAGGGCTGGATGGCGAGCACCAACGGCCAGTCGGCCTTCACCGCAGACGGCCGACTGCTCGCGACGGGATACTTTTTCGATCCCCGTGAACTGGAAAATTTTCTGAGGGAGGCGCTGGAGAAACATACGGTGCCCGGCGTCGCAACAAAACAGCGGACACCAACGGACGAAGAAAAGCGATCACGCGCTTCCGCACTGAAGCACAAGCCGGTGGTGCTGTTTCCACCGCATGATGCGCAGGTGGTCAATATGACCTGGCGTGTCATCTCCGACTACGGACGGGCAGAGGGCAACGACACGTCGGCGGGAGACAAGTATGCCGCTCTGTTCCAAAACGCCACGGGAATAGATCGTCTTTGGTTATCAGCGACCGAGTCCGAATCCATAGTGGCAGGCAAATGGCCGGAGTCCGCCACCAAGCGCCTCGCCCGCATGTTAGCCTACATAAGTGGCGCGAAGAGCGAAACCATCACGGCATCTATCAAGCTGGACGGCGCTGGCCGCATCAGTGGCACCTGGACCGGGGCCGACGGGAAACCGGGCACTATCAAAGGCGCCGTCACTTCCTCCGAAGGCGCCGTCACCGGACTGCGATTGCTCGCTCAGGGGGCTGTGCGTCAGGTGCGCGATTGCGGTTTTTCCAACAATCTCCAGACCATCCCCGCAGGCAAGTTTCCCCGTGCGGCCCTCCTTGTGGAACTCGCCGATACCGCTCAGCCAATGCATCGAGTGACTCCTTACCGGGCTTCAGAACACGATTACCTCAAGTAGCCAGCCGCACGCGTGCCTCTCATTTCGGCGGAGACGGGGGAATCATTACCCAGTCCCTCATGTTCACGAGATACTTGTGGGCTTCCTTAAACGCCGCAGCGTTTGCCTCGACAGCCGCGGAGGGCGCGAGCTGCTCAATTAGCGCCAGGCGATTTTCGATCAGCGGCAGATCGGCCGCGGAGAGGTTTTTGCGGTCGAGAAAACCATCCTCGTTGATATCCTCAATGTGATTGATTCGCTGATCCATTGTCAGTCCCATGTCGTTGATGGCTGTGATATAGAATTCATCCGCCTGCTGGTCTGCGCCAGCGTATGAGAGAGCAAGTCGGGCGAGCGGCTCCTTCTTCGCGGGATCAGCGAGACGAGGATCATTGAGACGGCGAAAATAGGGGCGGTAATGGCCCCAATGGTGAATGGCTTTCTCATGGGAATGCACTCGCTTGGTTAACGAGAGCCCGCAGGCAGCGATCAGCACACGTTAAGACACATCCATCACGATGCAATGTAAGCAATTGACCGACCCGCGTCGGTTCGTCCAGGCAGCGGTGCGGGGGTGTGCCATTTTCCGGCATGCGAATGCTCAAAGCACATGACGGGCGCGCGGCAGTGCTGCGTGCGTTGGAGTCGAGCGGCCTTTCGATGGCGGAGTTTTGCCGGCGGCGCGAGCTGCCGTATGGGACTGTGGCTGCATGGCGGAGCAGCGCGCGGCGGAAGCCGGTGCGCTTCGTGGAGGTGGAGGCTGCCGCGCGGGCCGGCCCTGCGCCGGCGGTTCAGCGGCATCCGGGTTCGTGCCTGTGTGCAGAAGTGGTGTTGCCCGGCGGAGCAGTGCTGCGGGTCTATCAAAGCACCGGCGAGGGAGGGGTGGCATGATTTTCACGCGGGGACTGAGGGTGTGCCTGGCGGCTGAGCCGGCGGATCTGCGCCGCAGCTTCGAGGGGCTGGCTCTGCTGGTGAAGCAGGCCCTGCACGAGGATGAGCGCTCCAGCCAGATTTTTGTCTTCACCAACAGGCGGCGGGACCGCATCCGCCTGCTCTACTGGGACGGTACGGGGCTGTGGCTCATGACGAAGCGACTGGAGCAGGGTACCTTCGCATGGCCCAAGGTGCCGGACGGCGCGGCGAAGTTCCGACTGCGCTCGGAAGCCCTGGAGATGCTGCTCAGCGGGATCGATCTGAAGGGCGCGAAGATGCGCCCGTGGTATGAAGATCCCTCCGCGCCGGCATCTTCTGACAAAATTGCACAATAATTACCTGACAGGTCACATTCCGGTGAAAGAACTCCACTTATACAGGCATATATTGCGGCGTGAGCGAACAGGAGTCTGCACAACAACAACGCATCGCCGAGCTGGAGGAACAGCTCGCGGAGATCCGGCGGCAG
>JANOZA010000054.1:0-2854 GCA_031429155.1 Verrucomicrobiota bacterium
TCGCGGTCTTGACCAGCGGAGGGCCGTCACCGACCCGAGACCAGGCGAGGCCGGTCCCGTCAGAGGCGGAGCAGAAGTGGATATGCTGTTCCAGGTCGGACGGCGGGGACGCTGGGGGTGAATGCGGGGACGGGGGCGGAAGGGGGAAGGACGGAAAGGGGGAAGGGAGCAACGTTGAACATTGAACATCCAACGTCCAACATTGAACGGGGGGGGCTGGGGGTGAACTCGGGGACTTGGGCGGTGCGGGGGAGGGTTTACCGGGCGGTGATGGAGGAGTGGGCGCGGATCCAGGAGTCGAGGCCGGTGCGGCCTACGAAGTGGCGGGAACAGGGGGCGTGGAACCGGTTGATCCTGGATGCGGGGCTGCACGGGTGGCGGGCGGAGGCGTTCGAGGCGCATGAGATTCAGTTCCCGCTGCACCTGGACAGGGACTGGAAGCGCTACCGGGATGCGGCGATCGTCCACTGCGTGGGGGGGACGAATCTGGAGAAGATCGAGTTTATGTTCGGGCTGTACATGCAGCGGTTTTTCTATGATCCGGCGTGTACGCTGCTGAATGTGGTGGAGATGTGATTTCAAATTTTAGATTTCAAATTTCACATCCGATGAACTTCGACGCCACATTCCCTCACAAGCATCTCCTCAACCTCGCGCGGCGTCAGGATCGGCGGGTGCGTTGTGAGGAGTTGTTCGAGGAGCACGGGTGGAAGGTGAGGCGGCAGCCGGCGGTGGATGCGAGGAGGCTGGAGTCGGCGCGGGGGTTTGGGGCGGCGGGGAGGTATGCTCATGCGGTGAGCACGCGGATGATCCTGCGGCGGGCAGGGCTGGCGAAGGCGGAGGCGGTGTTTATCTTCGAGGACGATGTGGTGCTGCATCCGGCGCTGGAGGAGCGGCTGGCGGAACTGGAGCTGCCGGAGGACTGGGGGATTTTTTATCTGGGCTGTCAGCATCACGAGCGGCCGGAGGTGGTGTCGCGGGGTTTGGTGAGGGCGGTGGCGCCGCTGGACACGCACGCGTGGGCGGTGCGCGCGGAGTATTTCCATGAAGTGCGCCGGGCACTGGCGGGGAAGTATTGGCCGCAGCCCGGGACGCTCCCGGCGGCGGATATTCTCCTGGCAGAACTGGTGCGCCGGGTGCCGGCCTATGCGGCGTATCCGAATCTCGCATGGCAGGAGGAGGAGATGAGTGATCTGGCGGGCGGCAGCTACGGAAACTACGATGATGACGGGACGCAGCGGCATTCGCTCATCTGTCAGCGCGGAGTGTTGGCGGAGGCGCTGGGCGGCGTGGCGCACGCTCCGGCGAGGGAGGAGTCGCGGCAGCATCATGCATTTATGTGGCCGGCGGAGATGCAGCGCAGGATTTCGCCGCCAGCAGTGTCGGAGTCGGTGACGCCGCCCCTGGTTGAAGGCGACAGAGTGGCGTTTCTTTTCCTAACCTGCGATGTCCACCAGCACCCTGACATCTGGGAGGAATACTGGCGCGGCCAGGAGGACCGCGTTGCCGTGTACGGTCATGCGAAAGAACGGTCCTGGCTCAGCCGGCCCGGCTGCGGCGGCTGGCTGGGGGCGGCGCAGATCGCGGAGCACGTGCCGACGGAATGGGCGGACGTGTCGCTGGTGCGGGCGCAGTTGGCGCTGCTGCGCGCGGCGCTGGCGGAGGAGCGGAACCGGTTTTTCGTGTTCGCGTCGGAGAGTTGTGTGCCGGTGCGTCCGCTGCGGGATTTGTTGCGGCTGCTCTCGCTGGACGGGCGCAGCCGTTTTCGTGTGGAGTCGCTGGATGACGTGCTGGTGAGTCACCCTCACAAAGCCGCGCGGGCCAGGCCGGACTCGCGCATCCCCGCAGGCCGGTGGCGCTTTCATTCGCAGTGGACGCTGCTCAATCGCGAGGCCGCGGAACTGCTCGTGGCCAATGATGCGCTGGTGGATTGTTTCGCCGGCACGGAGGCGCCGGACGAGTGCGCGTTTGGCACCGTTCTGAATGCCGCGGGTTATCCGCTGGAGCGGAAAGTGGCCGGTCAGAATGTGACGTGGTCGCGCTGGCCGTCGCCGGATTCGCCGCATCCGGAAACCATCGTGCAGACCCCGCCGGAATTGCTGGGAGAACTCGTGGGCAGCGGCTGTTTTTTCGCGCGGAAGTTCAGCGTGGGCAGCAAGGTGAGGGAATACGGACTGCACCGGGCGTAGCCGGCGGATTTTATTGAACGCTTAGTTCGCCGGCTGGTCCATGTTCACCTTGAGCACGGCACTTCAGCCGTGTAAGACCCCGCTTCATGAACCGCTATCCTCTCTTCGCCTCGACCGTCCTCGCCGCCGCCGCGCTTTCCCTCACCGGCTGCAAGCTGCTGCCCAAAAAGGACGACACGACGAAAGACCCAACTGCCGAGACGGACAAGGATCGTGACAAGCGCACCGCCGCAGAGGCCGCGTTTTATAAGGTGTGCGGTGAAGAGGGCGAGCGCGGCGGAGCCTTCGCCGGAAAGGATGGCTGGCTCTTCGCCGCGCCAGAACTCCTGCAGGTCAGCCGCATCTCGAACACCGCCAGCGCCACGGCCAGCATCGCCGACTACGCGCAGCAGTTGCGCAGCCACGGCATTGATCTCATCGTCGTTCCGGTGCCGCCGAAGACACTGGTCTATGCCGACCGGATTTCCGGCAAGGTGCCCACGAAATCGCGCCGCCCGGCGCGTCTGGACTCGGTGCTCAAGGCGGCGATGGACGACCTCTCCGCCCGCAAAGTCAAAGTCGTGGATCTGCTGCCGGAACTGATCGCGCATCGTGACGACAAAGGCGGCACCGCCTACCCGCGCACCAGCAACACCTGGTCGCCCTACGGCGTGCAGATTGCCGTG
>JANOZA010000055.1:0-3681 GCA_031429155.1 Verrucomicrobiota bacterium
CGCGCTGTCCCGTATGCGAAGCCATGATTTCGCCCGCCCGCGCGCTCTCCGTCTCTCTGTCCCTCCTTCTCGCCGTCCCCGCCGCCCGCGCCGTAGAAGCCGAAGGCGTCACCGAGGACAAGACCTCGAAGCACACGCTCAAACCCTACGACCGCAAAGCCGACACCACGCCCGCCGACTCCGCGGAGGCCGCGAAGAAAGGTTTCCGCCGCGCGAAGATTCCCGCCGGATTCAAAGCGGACCTCTGGGCCTCAGAGCCGCTCCTCGCAAATCCCGTCGCCTTTTCCTTCGATGGTCAGGGCCGCATGTATGTCGCCGAGACGCACCGCTATCGCACCAGCGTGCTCGATATCCGGCATTACATGTTCATGCTCGAAGATGACTTGGCGAACCGGAATCAGGCGGACTGGGAGCGCTCGATAAAGAAGAACTTCCCCGACGACTGGCAGAAGCTCGGCGTCGAAAGCGAAGTTGTCAGGCTCGTCGAAGACACCAACGCCGACGGCACGGCTGACAAGTCGAGCGTCTATGCCGACGGCTTCAATTCCATCCTCGACGGCATCGCGTCCGGCGTGCTCGCGCGGCCGGACGGCGTCTGGCTCACCAACATTCCCGGACTCTACAAACTCACCGGCAAAGGCCCTGACGGAAAGGCGGAGAAGAAGGAGGAAGTCTTTCGCGGCTTCGGCGTGCGCTTCAACTACACCGGCCACGACCTCCACGGCCTCATCAAAGGCCCGGACGGACGGCTCTATTTTTCCATCGGCGATCGCGGCACGTCCGTGAAAACGAAGGAAGGCACCATGCTCGAAGTCCCCGACGAAGGCGCCATCTTCCGCTGCGAGGAGGACGGCAGTCATCTCGAACTCGTCATGCGCGGCCTGCGCAATCCGCAGGAACTCGCCTTCGACGACTACGGCAATCTCTTCACCTGCGACAACGACAGCGACCAGGGCGACCGCGAGCGGCTCGTCTATGTCGTCGAAGGCGGCGACGCCGGCTGGCGCATCGGCTATCAACACTGCCCGCAGCCCGCCGAGCGCAATCCATGGCTCGCCGAACACATGTGGGAGCCGCGCGATCCTGCAAAAAATCAGCCGGCCTATATTCTCAGCCCCGTCGCCAACCTGCCAGACGGCCCCGGCGGTCTCGTGCATTATCCCGGCACCGGATTGCCTGACAAATACAACGGCTGCTTTTTCCTCGCCTGCTACAAAGGCACCAGCGCCACCAGCCAGGTCGCCGTCTTCAAACCCGTGCCCGACGGCGCGGGCTTCAAACTCGAAATGCTCGAAACCTTCATCCCCGGCTGTCAGGCCACCGATGTGGACTTCGGCCCCGACAGCCGGATGTATGTCAGCTTCTGGGACGAAGGCTGGGAACGCACCGCCCAGGGCCGCATCATGAAGGTGGAGCACGAGGAGGCGCGGAAAGCACAGGCCGCGCAAATCGCGGAAGTGCAGAGGCTGCTCGCATCCGGCATGACCGGCGTGAGCAATGACACGCTTGTGGAAAGCCTGAGCGATAAAGACCAGCGCTTGCGGCTGGAAGCACAGTGGGAGCTGGCGAAACGGTCCATGACGGGGCGATCATCTGCTGGAGCATTGGAGAGCCTGGCAGCGGAAGTTGACTCCTCTTCGCGGCTAAGTCGGATCCATGCGATCTGGGCCTTCGGACAAGTGCTTCGTGAGATGACCCATATCCAGCTTAAATCCAACAAGGCGTTCACGATCCCGTGGCTCCCTGAAAAGCCAGAGCAATTGAAGGGCCTGGCGGACGACAAGGACGATGAGGTCCGGGTTACATGGATTCGCGTTTGGGGCGACCAGCCTGCGATGTTCGGCGAAAAGCTGACCGAACAAATCATAGCAAAGCTCGCAGACCAGTCCCCGCGCGTTCGACTGTTTGCTGCGCAGGCTTTGGGTAAACGCGGCAAGGCGGCAGCCGTGGTCCCACTCCTCGACCTGGCCCGCCGCGAGCAGGACAAATCCCAGGAGATGCGCCACGTCATCGCCTGGTCGCTGGCTCAACTCATGCGTCGGAGCGATGAAGCCAGAGCTGCCGTGGAGGAAGTAGAGACAAACGAGATGAGACAGACCAAAGACCAAAGCCCCGGCGTTCGGATGGCTCTGCTGCAGGCGAAGCGGCTTTGCGGAGACTCCCTCTGGGAATACATTGCCCCCGGCGCTCCAAACATGCCGCAGGGTGAAGACCTCCGACTCGTCACCGAGGCCATTCGCCTTATGGATTCAGGTTCCAACAGCAATGACCTGGGTCTGCTGGCGGGATGGATGCGCATGTGGTCGAACTTGTCGCCACAACTCCTCGCTGATCCGATGAACAGTATCCGCCATCTGAAAGCGTGTCTGCGCCGAGGCAGGGAAGATGATGCTGTGAAACTGGTGGATTTCGCGAGCGGCGGACGGCATCAGGAAAGTCTCCGTGCCGAGGCCTTCCATATGCTGGCCATGTGGGCGAGCCCTCCGCAGCGGGACCGCCTGAGCGGGCTGTATCATCCATTGCCAGCACGCTCTGCACAGCCCGCAGTGGATGCACTCATCAAGCAGCGCAGCAGGCTTTTTATGGGCGATCCTGTCGTAGTCGCTGCCGCGCTGGATGCTGTGCGCAGCCTCAAGGCAACTGCACTGGATAAAGAAGTCGCCGCCCTGGCTATGAAGCCTGATGGCGATGCCGCGGTGAGGTCCCGGGCGCTCCACGTTCTCGCTGACCTGCAAAGTCCGCTGCTCGCCGACACCCTCAAGAAAGCCATCACCGATCCCAGCAGCGCAGTGCGCATCGCAGCGGCGGGATTGCTGGGGAAGACCGATCCTTCGCTGGCGGCGAAGGGATTGGCGGCGGCGCTGGCGGATGGTTCGCCGGAGGATCACCGGGCGGCGTTCACGGAACTGGCGGCGCTAACTTCGCCGGAGGCTGACAAGTTGCTCGCCGAACACCTGACGCTGCTCACCACCGGCAAGGTGCCCGCCATTGCGCGGCTGGAACTCATCGAAGCCGCAAAGAAGCGCGAGGCCCCGGCGGTGAAGGCCGCACTCGCCGCCTACGAAGCCTCGCTGCCGAAGGACGACCTCCTCGCAAAGTATGCCGTCTCGCTGGAAGGCGGCGACGTGGCGAACGGGAAGCGGCTCTTCAAAGAGCATCCCGTCGCGGCCTGCGCGCGTTGCCATCAGGTGAACAAAGCCGGCGGCGAGGCCGGCCCGCCGCTGGACGGCATCGCCTCGCGCAAGGACCGGCGCTATCTGCTCGAATCCATCGTGAATCCGAACGCCGTCATCGCCGACACCTTCCGGATGCTGGTCTGCACGATGAAGGACGGCAGCATCCAGGCCGGCGTCATTCAGTCCGAAACCGCCGCCACCCTGACCCTCCAGCAGCCCGGTGATCAGCCAGTCAAATTGAACACCGCCGACATCGCCAACCGCGAGCCCGTGCCCAGCGGGATGATTCCCGGCATGGGCGAACTACTGACGCCGCGGGAGCTGCGGGATTTGGTGGAATATTGCGCGAGTCTGAAGGCGGTGCCCTAGCAGCCTGTCGGACTTAGCCCGCCCCGGTTCAGATGCCTGGAAAACCTGGAAATAATAACGGGGCTGCGCGGATCATTCCTGGCCCTGAGGCTGCGGAAGTGCTATAGGACCTGCATGGCCGCCCGATTCATCACCG
>JANOZA010000056.1:0-13012 GCA_031429155.1 Verrucomicrobiota bacterium
CTTCGAAGTCATTCATGGTGACGCGGCCGCGAGAGGCGCGGAAGGTGGCGGTGGCCTTGCGGGCGACGCTGTAGGCGATGCGGTCGCCGGGCAGCAGGGCGCTGATGAGCACGGACAGCGGACCGAGCAGGGGCAGCGCGAAAATATTGCCTTCCTCCAGGGTCGCACTGCCGGAGCCTTCGATGGTTGCTCCGTTTCCATCGGGCGTCTTATAAGTGAAGCGGCCGGTGAGGGCACCGCCGGTTTCGTCATTCGAGCCGAAGAGCGCGGTGAGTTTGCTGAAGTTCACGCGGTCAATGGCGACGGTGGCGTGGTGTTCGGATTTGCCGATGTCAGGAAATTCCACCACCGCGCCGAGGCGACCGTCGTAGAGTTCGCCGTTGGCGGTGACGGTGAGGCGACCGTTCTCCGTGCGCACTGAGGCGTCGAGATTTCCGATAGGGAAAACTACATCCGAGAGCAGCAGTTTCACGCCGTCCTTCGTCTTCACATTCACGGTGTACCGGGTGGCGCTAACCGCGTTTTCCTTGAGCAAGCCGAAGTCGCCGGAGAAATCCATGGGCGCAGCGTCATCGAACCGCACGGTCGTGGTGAACAACTGCCGCGGCACACAGCGTCCGGCGAGTTCGATATGGATGAGGTCCTTCTTCAAATGCAGTGAGCCCGCGACGCCACTGAAGCGCCAGTTTTGATTTCCCACCGGGAGGCCACAGACGCCGGGGGAGGTGAGCTTCACTTTCAGATCGTTCCCCAACGGCGAACGCAGCCCGATGGTGCCGTCCAGCTCCACGCGCGGCGGTGATTCAAAGTAGTAGCGGGCGATGGCCTCGGCGGTCTTCGCATTGAACATGGAGGCTGCGGGCGCCGGCATGCACGAACTGGTCATCCCGGTCACGCGCAGAAGCTGCGCCTGCTGGTCAATGACGGCGACCTTTCCCGCGATGTCGCCGTCTTCCCGGCGCGCGAGGAAATCCCTGACGGTGATGACCGGCAGCGCGCCCGGTGCCACTTCGATGTTGCCTTTGAACTGCCGAATCAGCGAGCCGCGCAGCCGGTAGTCGCGCGCGTCCATCGCTCCCCGGTGATCCCATGACTTACCGTCGGTCGCAGACTCGCCGGAGAAGGACGCGGTGATGTGAGACTGAGGAGTCCACTTCACCGGCTGCAGAGCCGTCGCCACAGCGGGCAAGTCGAGCAGCGGCTTCAGCGCGGCCATTCCTGCATCGAGCTGGAACTCATAACGGATCTCCTCCGCTCGCCGCATGAACTGCCCCTGCAACGTGCCGCTCTCATGCACGGCCTCCACATTACGCAGGTAGAGAAAACCATCCTCTCTCACGGCAAAGTCCGCGTGCAGCCGCTGGTAGGACTCTCCTTTCACCTCAAACGCATCAGCAGTGAAGGCTCCCGTCACATCCAGCGGCAGACGGGAAAGCGTGAACGGACGCCCCGTGTGCAGTAGCCCGGAGGCATGGAAGCGCGGCGGGGCGGAGATCGCGAGATCCTCCGGAAGCTCCATCTCCGGCCAAACGCCGCGAGCGAGAGCGAGCAGGTCCACGCTGCTGTCCACGGCGAAGTCCACCGCCTCGGATTCCCGCACCTTCCAGGAGGCACTGGCGGAAAAGGTGCCCGAAGCATCCCGAACATTGAGCCTCCGCACGGTCAGTTCACCATCCTCCAGAATCGCATCCGCGCTGTATTCCGAGGCGATGAAATTGCCGCAGCGCAGCGGCCCTCCCTGCATCGTCGCCCGCACACTCGCACGGTCCAGATCAGAAAGATCCCCGTGCACCTCCAGCTCCACGTTTGCCTTGTAGGCCACACGCGGCACCCCCGCGGCATCCGCAGGCACGCTGAATTTTTCCAGCAGCCGCAACACCGAGCGCAGCGCTCCCCGGCGGTCACGCATTTCGCGCAACTGCTGATCGCGCTTCCGCTTATCCGCCTCAGGGTCCGGCGGTTTCTTGTCGTCCGGACCGCGCGTAACTTCACCCCTCACCGTGACACGGATGCCTGACATGTCCGCCTCCGCCTGCGCAATTTCTATCTCCCGGCCTTTGATGATGAGCCGCGCGTTCAAATCCTTCACGCGAATCCACTCGCTGTCCGGATCCGCCGGGTCCACGGGCAGCGACAGGTGTGCCCTCGTCAGTGTGATGGAGCGGAGGAATTCCTCTTTGTTCACCAGCTTGGCCAAATCAATGTCGAGCGTGATGCGATTGACGCCCGCAAGCCGCTGCTCCGGGTTCTTGAGGTCAAACAATTCGACATCCTTCGCGGTCAGCCCGTCCACGGGATCGAGTGTCATCCGCCCGATTTCCGCGCCCAGTCCATAACGCGCCAGCTCATTGGCTATCAGTTGCCGGTACTTCTGGTCAAACCCCACATTGAACCAATAGCGCGCCAGCACGACAATCCCGGCAATGCACAGGACGGTAAGTTGCAGGCCAAAACTACGGCGGCGGAAACGCATGATAAGGATAGTGCGGGAGAATCAGGGAAGGGAAAGAACGGAATCTCACGGCAACTCCGCTGACGAAAGAAAGATTTCCGGCCCTGCATCCAGCTCACTTTTTTGGCATCGCCCGCATCGCCATCACTCCCTGGAGCGCGGTCACCGCACGCTCCAACTGCCGGTCGCCGAGTTTTGCGAGGCGGATGGGGTCAGCTGCGGTCTCCGGAGCTTTCTTTATGTAGTCCATGAGCCTGGCCTCCTCGTCCGCTGTGAGCGGCGCGATGATGTCAGGCACGACTCCCTTTTCGTGAATGGCGCGGTGCTTTGGCGTGAAATAATGGGCGGTGGTGAGGCGGATGGCGGACTTGTTGTCCCCTGGAATGATGGACTGGACGCTGCCTTTGCCGAATGTGGTGGTGCCTACGATGACCGCGCGGCCGAGGTCCTGGAGCGCGCCGGCCATGAGTTCCGCGCCGCTGGCGCTGGCATGGTTCACGAGCACAGCCATCGGGTAAGTGCGCGAGCGGCGCTGACGGGCGGGAGTTTTGAGCGGCGGCGGATTCTTCGTGGGGTCGCGACCCTCGGTCGTCACGACGACGGTGCCGGGTGGAAGGAATTCGCCACAGACCTCCACCGTGCCTTTGAGCAAGCCACCGGGATTGTTGCGCAGGTCCACGACGAGCGCGGTCATGCCGGCGTCCTCCAGGCGATCGAGCGCGTCGGCCAGTTCCGTCGCGGTGTTCGCACTGAACTGGAGCAGCCGCACGTAACCGATCTTCGCAGCGCCGGCGAGCGAGGCATCTATTAGCATGGCATCGCGCACCGATTCCTGGCGCTGGGATTCGCGGATGATTTCCACCTCTTTTGTCTCCTGGGTCGCCCCGCGCCAGGTGGTGAGGCGGAGCGGTTCACCAGGCTTGCCGCGCAGCAGGCGCACGGCGTCGAGATAGGTCAGGCCTGCTGCGTGAGCCTCACCGATTTTCAGAACCTGATCACCCGGCATCATCCCGGCGCGCGCGGCCGGGCCGTCTTCGCGCACAGTCACCGCCACCAGGCCGCCTCCGCGCGGCGCGAGGGTGAATCCCGCACCGTCGGCTTCTCCGTCAGGCTGCTGCTGCATTTGCTCATTCAAAGTTGGCGCGATGTACTGGCTGTGCGGATCCAGTTCCGAAAGCATCCCGCGCAGCGCTGCGGCCACCAGCCGGTCGTAGCCCACCTTCTTTTCATCCACATAGTTTTGCCGGATGATCTCCATGGCCCGGGTGAGCACTTCCATCTGCGCGTAAGGATCGGCCTCTGTGGCAGCCGGAGGCTTCGCGTCCTGAGCGCCGGCAGTCAGTGCAGTGAACAGCAGTGGGAGAATGATAGAGCGCATGGCGGTCAGAGGTTGGCACCCGCATTCTCAGCCGCCGGAGCCCCTTCGGTCAAAGGATGAAACGGGGAAATCACGCCCGCAGTTCACTCCGCCTCAAAGTCACGTCCGCGCACCTCGCGGAACTGCCGGCTTTGCACGATCAACTCCACCGTAGTGCTGACTCTGAAGTCATTCGCGGCAAGTTTCGCGAGCATCTCGTCGAGCAACACCTTGTCGGACAACAATACGCCGCGGCCGAGAGCGAAGCCGAGCAGCTTGCGGCAAAACTGCCTGACAAAATCCTCCCGGCGCGTCCCCAGCAAATACGAACGCAGGCCATCGAGCCCGTCGAACGTCGTTCCGTCGGTCAATTTCGCCTGCGTGTTGGCGTCGCGCTTCCGTCCGATTGGATCGAAGCCCTCCAGCGCGAATCCAAAGGGATCAATCTGCTGATGGCAAAGGATGCAGGAGGGGTCGCTGCTGTGCTTTTCGATGAGCTGGCGTTCGGTCAGGCCGGCGGGCGCTTCTTCGGGCAGGACGGGCACGCCTTTTGGCGGGCGGGGGAGTCGCTCGCCCAGGATGACCTCGCAGAGCCAGTTGCCGCGCAGGATGGGGCTGGTGCGTGAGGCTCCGCTCTGTTTGGCCAGTGTGGCGGCAAATCCGAGGACGCCGCCGCGGCCCTGCGCGCGGAGGCCGTCCACGCGCTGCCAGTCATCACCTTTGGCGGCGATGCCGTAGTGCTGCGCGAGCACGGCGTTCACGAATGTATGGTCGGCATCAAGCAGCGAGAGCACGGAGGCATCATGCTGAAACATGTCCGTGAAGAAGCGCACGCATTCTTCCTGCATCGCGCCGCGCACGGCGGTGAACGTGGGGAAGTGGCGCTCGCTCTTTTCGTCGAGGGTTGCGAGGTCGCGCACATGCAGCCACTGGCAGCCGAATTCCGTGGCCAGACGGCGCACATTGGGGTGGTGCATCATTCGCTTCGCCTGCGCGGCAAGCACGGCGGGATCATGCAGCTTGCCGGCGGAGGCCAGCCCGCTGAGTTCGTCATCGGGCGCTGACGACCACAGGAAGTAACCGAGGCGCGTGGCGAGTTCCCGGTCGTTCACAGCCCGGGCCAGTTTGCCCGGCGCGGCCTTTTCCCCGCGATAGAGAAATGCCGGGGCCACGAGCACCCGGGAGAGCAACATGCGAATGGCGGCATCGTGCGGAAGTTCCTGGCTGCGCAGTTTCTGATACAGGGCGCGCAGTTCCGCCGCTTCCGTCTCCGTCAGCGGACGACGCCAAGCGCGCGGTGCAAAATCGAGCACGGCCTGCAAATGTTTCGGCTCGGTGTCCACGAGCAGCTTCCGGAATTCCGCCGCCCGCTTCTTGATCGGCTCGCCCATCGGCGTGAAGGCGCTCGGGTCCGCGTCCTGCGTGGCGAACTGCCAGAGCTGCTCGTAGGCGTCCACCAGCGTGAGCGCGTCCTGACCGACGAAGTGCATCTCATTCCACAGCCTGTCGAGCTGCGCCGCCTGAGCGTCGTCGAGCATAAGTTGGCGGAGGTGTTCGTCCTCTCGGTAGAACAACGTGAGGGTCACGACTTCATCCACCGGCACGATCTTCGTATAACAAAGGGCGACGGGGAAAAGCTGACGGAACTCCTCCATCGCGGCCTCCACCCGCCGCCGGGCGGCACTGCCGTCGGCGACGATGATTGGCGCGTCGTATTTCAGCGGGACTTCTCCGTCGCTCCAGGTGCTTTTGCCTCCCTGAGCCGAGGCATTGCCGGCGGTGAGGCCCGCGCCGCCCGCAGGCTTTGCCGTGAGCACCTGCATCTGCACGCTGCCCTCGGCATCCTTCAATGCGGCGGTCGTCACCAGTTCGCAGCCCTCCGCGAGTTCGGCAGGAATTTTGACTTCAATAACCGACCCCGCAGTTACCGGCAGATTCGCGCCGCCGAAGATCGCCGGATCCAGTCCGTGCGTGCTGTCCGGGGCAGCGGGGCCAGGCGCGGCATCCGTGCGCATTAGCGGCCCGCTCAGGGATGCCAATTGCCGGTAGAGCACGGCGTCCGGCGCATCCTTGGGCAGACCCGCTGCTCCGCCCAGCAGAAGCGTTTGCACCTCCTTCGCGATGCCGGGCTTCCCGTCTGCCGGTGCGGCCCGCCACTTTGCCAGCAGCGAACCGGCGGGAATAATGGACTCCGGGCCGGCCCCATTGTCGGGCTCACTATAGAAATGCCAGACGCCGTTCGGGTTCCCCGCGAGGATGTTGGGGGAAACGTCGCGCGCCAGGTTCCATTCTTTGCCGCCGCCCGCGAGATTGATGTCCACGGCAGTCAGGTCGCAGGAATGATTGCCGTCACGCGGACCGACGACCATCGAAATGAAGTCGCCCCGCTGCACGGCGACATTTTCCAGCGGCCCCACTGGCACAACATTGCCGCCCTGCGCGACTCCGGCTGCCAGCCGCTGATGGGTGCCGCCGCGGCGGAGTTCGAGGTGCCAGGTCACACCATTGCCGCATTCGGGATGCGCGTGCTGCACCTGACCGGTGATGGTCACGGTGCCCGAAACCGGACTCTGCCAGCCTATGGCCACGCGCAGTTTTGGCGACGGATGCACGACGACACTGTGCGGCTTCACGTTGCCGGGGACGCGCACATGCTGATCGCTGGAGTTCGCAGACACGCTCAGCGCATCCGCGCCAGCCCAGCCTTTGACGAAGTCATAACTCTCCGATTTCTCTGACTTCTGCTTCAGGTGGGAATCAATGTGGACCTCGCCGCTGCCGATACCGAGATACTCCAGCCACGGCGAGAGCACCGCCGCTTCCACCCCGTGCTTCTGCGCCAGCAATTCCAGTCCGGCCTTGTCAGGCGCTGCCGTGACTTCCGCTGCCGCGGCGAGACACTGCGCGGCCCCGGCGAACACTTTCGCCCGCTGGGCCATCAGTGACGCCACGGCACCGCGCACATCGCGCAGCGCAAGATCACGCCGGCCCGTCGCGACGAGTCGCGCATTCTCCCAGACGGCAAGATCATGCTCATGGCCATCGCCCGCATCCGAAGTGCTCAGATAAAGCGTCACGTCCTTTCCGTCCTGCGGCGCGAGAAGTTTCAGCCGGATTTCCTGCCGCGGCGCCAGCGGCGTCACCGGCTCCTGCCATGCTTTCGGGCCGTCGCGTTTGCCGATGTGACCGACGGTGGTGAACCGCCACAGCGCCTTTTGCCACTGGCCGATGGCCGCCGCCAGCGCCGGAGTGTCCGCGGCCTTCGCCGACCGCCACTGCGCGCGGATCGGATCGAAGAGCAGCGATGGCTTTTTGTCTGTCAGGGCGGACGCCAGCGCCGTGAGATACTTTCCATTCAGCCCGCGCTCCGCCGCGACCGCCGCCAGCGGCTTGCCGTCGCGGGCCTCCAGCGTCGCGGCCAAATACTTCTCCAGCGGCAGCCGTCCGCCGGCGTTGGTGTCGAACTGGATGCCCTGTAAATTCACCGGCTGCGCGCCGCCGGTCTCGCTGAAGCGCGCGTAGAAGGCGCGGATCGCCGACAGCTTTTCCTCCGTCCAGTCGCGCGATGTCGTCTTCTCCGAAAACGCAATGCCGTCCGGCAGCAGCACAGCGTGAGAGGCGATCTCCTTCGCGGCATCGAGGTATTTCGTCAGCAGGGCAGGGGACATCACCATCGCCGCCCCGGCATTGGTGAATCCCTCACCAGCCGCACTGTCCGCAGGGAACTCCCGCGCCGGGTCCAGCGACTCCACACCCGCCAGGTCGCGCAGCGTGTAAGTGTATTCCGTATTCGACAGCCGCCGCAGCACCACCGGCCCGGGATCGCCGGCATTGTCCCGTCCGATCGCTTCCAGCGTGCCCGCGATCCAGGATGTGAACACCTGCTTCTGCTCCGCCGAAAACTGCGGCTTATCCTTTGGCGGCATTTCCTGGTCATGGATTTGCTCCAGCGCCTTCTGCCAGACCTCCGGCTCGCGCTTCACATCCGCGAACGAAGCAAACCGCTCCATGTCGAGATCCCCTTTATGCTTCTCCGTGGAGTGACATTTGAGGCAATACTCCGTCAGCAGTGGACGGATGTCCTTCTCGTAGTCCGCCGCCGCTGCGGGCAGAACGGAGCCAAGGCAAAGGGCGGAGAGAAGACGGGTATTCATCATGAGAGGATTCCGCGGACGACATTGCCTTCGACATCCGTGAGGCGGTAGTCGCGGCTGTTGTGGCGGTAGGTCAGCTTCTCATGGTCGAGGCCCATGAGGTGGAGAATGGTGGCGTGGAAATCGTGGACGTGGACGCCGTCACGGGCGACGCGGACACCGTGCTCGTCGGTCTCGCCGTGGACGATGCCGGGCTTCACGCCGGCACCGGCCATCCATGAGCTGAACGCCCAGTTGTGATGTTCGCGGCCGGGATTGTCCGGCGTGTTGTTGAACGGCGTGCGGCCAAACTCCGTGGTCCAGACGACGAGCGTATCCTCCAGCAGACCGCGGGATTTCAAATCGCGCAGCAGGCCGGCGATCGGCTGGTCCACGTTCTTCGCGAGGCCGACGTGCTCCTGCATGTTGCCGTGCGAGTCCCAGTTTCCTGACGAGCCGGTGTCGATGAGTTCCACGAACCGCACCCCGCGCTCGATGAGCCGCCGCGCCGCGAGACACTGCCAGCCGTAGCCGTTCGTCTGGCCGCGCTGCAATCCGTAGAGGCCAAGCGTCGCGTCGGATTCCTTGCTGAAATCAAAAACGTCCGGCACCTCCATCTGCATTCCGAACGCCGTCTCAAAACTCCTCATCCGCGCCTCCAGCACCGAGTCGCCCGCGCGGCTGGCAAGGTGCCGGCGATTCAGGGCCGCGAGGGCGGCGAGTTCCCGCTCCTGCTGACTGCGCGGCGTGCGCGGCGCGATGTTGGCCACGGGTTCCGCCCCGGGAATCACAAGCGTGCCCTGGTGCTCCGCCGGCAGAAAATCCGACGCCCACACCTGCGAGCCCGCGTAAGGCGTCTTCGGTGCCAGCACGATGAACGACGGCAGATTCGCGTTCTCCGTTCCCAGGCCATAGCTGAGCCACGATCCCAGGCTGGGCCGCGCAAACGCGAACGAGCCGGTGTGCATTCCGAGCGTAGCATTGTAGTGATTCGAGTGCGACGTGTTCATCGAACGGATCAGCGCGATGTCATCCACGCACTGCGCCGTGTGAGGGAACAACTCACTGACCTCCGTGCCGCACTGCCCGTACTTTTTGAAGGCCCAGCCCGGCCGCTTCAGGAAGATGCGCTCATAACCCGGGCGGTTTTCGATCTCCGGGTGATTGAGCTTCACCTCCTTGCCGTGGTCCGACTTGAGTTTTGGTTTTGGATCCCATGTATCCACATGGGAAACGCCGCCGCTCATGAAAAGGAAGATCACCCGCTTCGCCTTCGCGGCATAATGCGGCTGACCGGCGAGCAACTGGGACACGATGCCCGGGAACAACGCCGAGCCCGCCACCATGGAGCGGAGGAACCGGCGGCGGGAGAACAGGCGATCGCTGGGCAAGGAAATAGTCGGCATCGGACTGCTACCTACGGACCCGAAGGGGGCGTAATATCTGCCAGAGTTACCGGGCAGGGCAGGGGAGGAGCCCGATAAACCACTCCCCGACGGCAGTTCAAAAGCGATAGCGCAGCCCGGCGAGGAAGGCGTGGGCATCCACGAACGACGGTGAAATCTCGCCGTTGGCGTAAGTGAAGGTGAACGAGAGATTCTTCGCCTTCTCCGAGACCGGAGTGAATGCCAGCGTCGCCCGGAGATCGGGATGGATGTCGCCGCTTTTGAAATCCCAAACGGCAGTAGCATCCAACTCAAGATCTGTGGTCCACTTCTTCCCGGTGAAGGGCATCTCGAATTCGTTCATGATGCGAACCGGCCAAAGAAAGCGCGCCCGCAGCCGGTCATTGCCATCCGCCGCCGCCGGTGAGTCAGCGGTGTCGCTGTGGAAGACATGGTCGTAGGCGAAGTGAAACGCGAACGGCTGGCCTTCGGTTTCTCCATTGAGGCAGAGCGCATCGCTGAGCCCCTCAATTCTGCTGGAGTTGATGAACAGCCAAAGCCCCACGCCGGCGCTGGCGGTGGCGAGATCGAAGTTTTGATCTGATTCATAGAGGCCGTGGGCAGCGAGGATATACTCTCCGTCCAGGGGAGAGCGATCAGGCCACGGGCGCTGGTGAATGAGACTGAACTCGCCGCGCAGCTTGCCATAGAGAGGATTGTTGGCGTTGTCGAAATCCGGCGTCAGGCTGGCATCGAGGTCGAGCCAGGCACCGCTGGTAGTGTGACCGGAGACCTTGAGAAAAGCTCGGCGAATGTGAATATCGAACAAGCTGCCGTCGCTGCCGCCCGACACGGCCACCTTTGGTTGGAACGCGCTGAGCTTGCTCACCCAGTCCTTGTCCGCCTGTTTCAGCGTCACTTTCAACGAAGGCTTTGCGGCGATGCTGGAGACGGTACCATTGGGCATCACGATGGTTAGCGCCGGCTTGCCGCCGACACCCTGGAGGGAAACCAGGTAATCGCCGTCGGGTGCAGGCGCGGCGGGGTCCAGCTTGATCGAAATATTGCGGGCCCGCCCGTTCCGGTCGTTGTCCTGCGTGGTCACGGACTCAATTTTTACCTCCGTGAGTTCCCGGCCGCTCTCATGATACACCCGCACTCCCGCCCGGGAAGCCGAAGCGGACCGCTGGATGTCTATCGGTTGGCCAGCAAGGGGCTCGCCGTCCTCTCCGGTCGCATTCAGGATGAGTATCAGGCTTGGATTGAGTGCCCCAGCGTCCGGATTTGCATCCACGGGGAGAAAATCCACGCGGACACCAGGAGCGCCCAGCGCCACCAGGGGGAACAGCAGAATCAAGAGTAAGTGCTTCATAGAGTCGGAGGCGGTGATGTTCTAAGATTCGGCGTTGTCCACGAGTGCCTGCGGCGTGGGGAAGGTGCCTTTGAGCAGTTGGCTTTTGCCAAGCGGCACGCCGGGGAAACGGTTCAGATAGTGCGCCAGAAACAAGTCCGTCCGCGTCGCTGGCAGGCCCAGCTTGTGATCCACCTCCTCTATTTTCTTAAACCACGAGCGTATGTCGCTGCCGGGATTGGGGTTATGGAAGCCGGTGGCACGCAGTTCGCGCAGCACGAAATCAGATCCGCTTTCCACAGACTTCACGGCGGATCGCCTGACTCTGACCGGACTGGCCAGGCTGGCCGGACGGACCTGGCTTCCGGCGGCAGAGAACGGCTGCTCGCTTTCAAATGCCGGATTCGCCGTGCCGATAAGGGAATAAACCGGCTGCTGACTGCGCGGCATAAACGCGGCAATCTGATCGCGAAACCGGCGGTAGCCCCCGGTGAACTTCGCTCCGTTCCAGACTTCCAGCATCGTCTCCGTGAACAGCCCGTTCCTGTCGCCATCCAGGGAAAGTTGATTGTCCCGGCAGCCGGAAACGAGCACGATGGACGCCTGGATGCCGAGAGCCTTGCCCTCGCGTGTGCCAAACTGAACGGCATCGTAGATCCCCTGGTTCTGGCGATAGACCTTCATGGCTTTCTCTGTGGGAAAGAAACGGTAACGCTGACCTTTTGCCGGCTTCTCCATGGCCGCCGCTCCCGGTCCTTTGCCCCGGCTGACGGAGCCACTGTGGCAACTGTCCGAGAGCATAATGATCCGCACACCGGCTTTGAACCCAGCCCACAGCATGGCCAGTTCATCGTCCACCAGCATGCGGTCGTAGAGACACCACGTCTCGTCCATTTTGTCGGGCTCATCGCCATTCACGTCCGGCACTTGCGAACCGTGTCCGGAATAGGTGATGAAAAATGTGTCGCCGGATTTCAGTTTCTTCGCGGCCGCCCTGATGGCCCCGATGACGGCGGCGGCTGTGGCTTTTTTGGTCATCAGTGGCGGCACGACCGGGCTAAACTTCCGTGATTTTGCCAGTTTGACCATGTCCCGGGCATCATTTTCGCAGCCGGCCAGCGTGCCAGGCTCACCGTAGTGATTCGGATCAAAGCTGTTTAGACCGATGTGGAGGGAGAGTGCGGTGGACATGGTATGTGCAGGTTGGATACAGGTGTTTGGTGTGCCCCGGGGCGTGAGTGGGAGGGACATAAATCACTCCCTCATACCTCCATACAGTTTCTGCGCTGAAATGTGACACCAATATTTGCGGTCCTGCCCGCTTTTCCCCATTACGCCGGCAATGGATCGGAGACGGGCCGCGCGCATTCAATCAACGTGCATGAACTCATTTCCGGCGAGCAGCACACGGCAGAGAGCGAGCCACTTTTCGTCAGCGGCCGCCGGGTAGTCAGACAGGAAGCCAGCCGCCCATTCCTCATCGGGAGGCGTCGGGTCGCGCTGGAGCACGATGCGGAAGGTTTGGCGCACCCGCGCCGGGTCGCTGGTGAGGCCGCTCATGGATTTCGCAATGTTCGCGGCCTGAGTGTGGAAGAACGGGTCGTTGAGAAAGAACAGCGCCTGGGTGGGCACGGTGCTCTGGCTGCGGACGGGCGTGCTGGCATTGGGATCGCCTCCGTCGAAGAGCGCGAGGAAGGGGTGCCGCCGGGTGCGCTGCACCATGAGATAGACGCTGCGTTTGCTGCTGTCATAGACTGCGTTGAACGGCCCGTGTTGTGTGAAAGCCCACGTGCCTTCGGCGGGAAACGGATGCGCGCCGCCGGGGGTGCGGTCGAGATTTCCGCCGAGCAGGAGCAGGGTATCGCGCAGTTCCTCCGCGGTGAGACGGCGGCGGGGAAAGTATTCCGTCTTCTCCGTAGGCTGATCACCGGCTTGCGACACCCGCTGCCAGGCCGCGCTCAGGATCATCATCCGGTGCATCGCCTTCACCGACCAGCCGCTGGCGATGAACTTCGCCGCAAGAAAATCGAGCAGCGCGGGGTCGGAGGGCGGCTGGCCGCGGGTGCCGAAGTCATTCGGAGTGGTGACGAGGCCGTGGCCGAAGTGCCCCTGCCAGAGGCGGTTCACCATGACGCGCGCTGTGAGGTCGCGCGCCGCACCGCGAGTGAGCGAGTCAGCCAGTTGGAGGCGCCCGCTGCCGGCATCCGCAGGCACAGGGGCTCCGCCGAAGACAGAGAGCATCCCGCGCGGCACTTCATCGCCGGGGTCTTTGGGCTCACCCTTCTTTTGAAGCAGCGCATTCACCGGTTTCGCCTCCGCCATGGCGAGAGCCCA
>JANOZA010000057.1:0-19988 GCA_031429155.1 Verrucomicrobiota bacterium
CCACCCTCGCCGGTTTCATCACCGATCAGGACAAAGACGTCCTCGTCCTCCGCGATCCCGCTGGCCAAACGCACACCCTCGCGCGCGCCCGCATCGCCAAACAGGAGCCGCTCCCTGCTTCCCTCATGCCCGAGGGGCTGCTTGGCGGCCTGACCGATCAGGAAGTCCGCGACTTCCTCGCCTACATTCGCAGCACGACGCCGCCGTTTTGATCGTCACGCATGCTGGCGGTATCGCCGGTTCACTTCACCAATGCCGCCGTCTTTTTCGGATGGATCAGCGGAAATTTTTCGCTTCCTCCCTTTTCTGCGTTTTCTTTGATCAGCGCGGCGACTTCCTGCGGCTTCAATGACGGTTTCACCGCGATGATTTTGGCGGCGAGATTCGCCACATTGGGCGACGCCATCGACGTGCCGGAGAATTTCATGCGGTCGCCGCCGGGGATGTAGCTGTCCACTTCAAAGCCGTTCGCATACACCTCCACATTTTTGCCGAACGTGGTGAACGAAGTCCGGTCGCCGGCCTGGTCCACCGCGCCCACCGTGAGCATGTTAGGCAGCCGGAACGATGACGGAATCAATTCCTCGAACTCGCTGTCGTTGTCACTGTTGCCTGCGGCGCAAACGAACAGAATCTCCGGCGCGCTCTTGAGCGCCTCGTAGAGTCCGTCACGGCCGATCTTGAAAATCCCGCGCGCCAGCTCCGCGCGTTTCGCGGCGTCCTTCTCGATGCCATTCGCCTCCAGCGCAGACTCGATGTCCTTCTGCGATCCGCCCCAACTCATGTTCACCACGCGCACGCCGTTCGCTTTGAAATAGGCCACCGTCTCGCGGTACATCTGCGCTTCCTTCTTCGCCAGTTCCACAGTCGGAGCGATGGGAATGGAGCGGTGATCATAAGTGATCCGCGCAGACAGCACCCGGACAAAAGGATTCCCCGCCGCCGCGATGCCGGCCACATGGGTGCCGTGACTGAAGTTGCTGAAAAGGCCCAGGTCTTCCATGAATGGCTTCACTTCGTCCGGCTTGATCGTGGACATGGTCTTCTTCAGCGCGCCCGCCTCCGGGCTGTCTATCGCGGCCTGCAAATCCATCATGCCCTTGATGTTGTTCTTCATGGATGGCAGCCGCGCCTGCGCATCCTTGAGCGGATACAGCAGGCTGTTCTCTTTGTTGGATTCCAGATCATAGGCGATGCCATGCACGTCATCGGTGAAGCCATTGCCGTCGTCATCCTTGCCGTTTATCTGCTCCTTCGTGTTAGTGAACTGCTGCTCTTTGAAAATTGCCGTATCCACGCCGGAATCCCACACCGCCAGCACCACCGGCTGCGCCCTGTCACCCGCGGCGAGCGTCCAGTCGCGCGCCTGCCAGATGTCAGGCTTCTTCACATCATGCGCGGCGATCACCGCACTCAGAGCCGCGATGGCCTGCTCCTTCAGCGGCAAATCCAACTGCATCCGTGAGCGCATGCCGATGATCGTCTGCGCCACCTCACTGCTCATGCTGCCCGTCGCCTTGATAGCCGGCTCGATGCTGCTCTGCACCATCCCCAGCATCAGCGCCTCACTCGCCATCTCCGCCCGGCCCTTCGCTTGTTTCAAATCCGCCTGCACCACCTCCCACGGCAGCGCCGAGAGCTTCTCATGATAGAGCTTCTGAAACGCCGCCTTCAGCGCCGCATCGTCTGCCGTCTTCGCCCCCGTCGCCTTCCGCGCCGCTAGCCGCGATTCCACCGAGAGTCCGGTGAGCAGTTTCGCCGACGGCTTATCCTCGAGTCCCCGGATTTCCTTTATCAATCCCAGCGCCGCCTCATCATTCCCCGCCAGCAACTCCAGCGACAGCAGCGTCGCCTTAAAATCCTTCAGCGTCGTCTTGTCCGTGATCTCGTAATCCGCGAGCACCTTCTCAATGTCCCCCCGCACCTTCGCCGCAAACCCCTCAAACTTCGCCCCATCCTTGATCAACTCCGTCGCCGTCCCCTCCACCTTGTAAGTCAACCGCGGCAGATCATCGGCCTTCGAGACCTTCTTTTTCGCCTGAGCGAACGCGGGATGCACAAGAGCGCACAGCAGCGCGGCGATGACGGCACATTGCCGGACGGAGAATGGGGAAAAGCATTTCATGGTGCGCTGAGAGAGAGCCGGGGATGGACCGTCGGCAATGAGAATGACCGGCGCCGAGGCCTTCCCTGGTCTTGCCTGGGCGGACCTCGTCCGATGGCCAGTCCCCGGCTCCGCAGGCCGGAAAGAATCGTCCCGCTGCGCTGATTGCGAAACACCAGCCGGAGCCAATTTCTCTCCCGTCCGGTCACTTCCGGCCTCCGCCGGATGCAATTAGGCGGGCCGCAGACTCAATTAGGCACCCGCCGGATCCAATTAGACACCTGCCTAAATGAATTTGACGGGGAACAAATCAGATTAGGCACCCGTCAAAACTGTTACGTCGGCCATCTAATCTGATCTGACAGGCGTCAAAACCAATTGGACGGGTGACGAATCGGATTCGACGGCATGCAGAATACTTTAGACGGGTGCCTAAAAAGTTTAGGCGGGTGACAAATTGGACGCGGAGGGTGTCGAAAAGGACAATCCATGCCCCTAAACCGCCGTTTCGGGCGCACTTTCGGGCGAAACGGACGCCTCTTCCATTTTCTCCGCCTTCAGAACAGTGCAGCGGTAGGTGCTTCCGCCCCGGCCCCGCTTCAATTCATGCACGACCACCTTCCCCTGCCGGATGAGGCGGTTCACCAGCGTCTTGAGGGACGCATCCGAAGGGTTCCAACTTGGTGTCCGTAACTTCTTCCTGAGATCATCCATCACAAACCCCGCCTCCGGCAACCCCTGCACACACTCCCACCCCAGTTCATCGAACGACTTCCGGGGAGCAGCCGGCACCGCCGGAAGCAGAGAAACCGCCGAGCCAGCCGGTACCCCGCCCACCGGAGCCGCCACCGAAGCAATTGGCGCAGCGGGCCCGCCCGAGTTTCCCCGAAGCAACCCCTGATGCTCCTCCATCAGCACCCGCATCCGGCGCACCACCGCCACATCCGCGAGGAGCTTCGCCTCCAGTTTGGCCAGCGCATCGGGGGATAAATCGGAAAGGTTCATGAGTAATAGTGCTCCATTTCCATTTAGCTGTCAATGAACTTGCCTGCGGGCTGGACATGCTCCCCTTTTCCCGGTACAATCTCACACATTCGGGCAACCACGTGGTCTCTACCCCTGATCCAACTTTGCTTTACCAGGATGATCGTCCCCCGCCCCATATATTCTTGCCGTGACGCCCTACTCGCGGCACTCCTCGCGCTCACCGCCGGGCCTGCTGCCGCGCAGATTCCGAATACGCTCCTCCATTCCATCCCGCCCCCGCCGACGGGAGCGCAGACCGGGGCTGGGCTGGGCTATAGCGTAGCGGTGGACGGGGCTTATGTGATCGCTGGTGTTCCCTATGATGACACTGGTGGGCTGAACTCCGGTGTGGCAAAGGTATTCGACTCTTCGACGGGAGCGCTGCTCTTTCTACTGCCAAACCCTACTCCCGCTCCGTACGACATGTTCGGAAACTCGGTGGCGATCTCAGGTACACGAGTAGTAGTCGGAACAAAGCAGGATGGCACGGGAACTCCCGACGCCGGAAGCGCCTATGTTTATGACTTGGCCAGCGTGACACCCACAATCCCTGTCGCCACATTGAACAATCCAAGCCCGGCGACGAACGATGCCTTTGGCAGTGCAGTCGCCATCTCGGGCACCCTCATAGCAGTCGGGGCTTTTTGGGATGATCAGGGAGCAACCGATGCGGGCAGCGTGTATATCTATGATTTAGCTAGTGCAACGCCCAATGAGCCAGTGATCAAACTAAACAAACCCGCCCCGACATGCGATGATCGCTTTGGCATCTCGGTCGCGATCTCCGGTACGAGGGTGGTTGTGGGATCAACTGGGATAAGCTCCGGAGTATTTTACGCAGGCAGCGCATATGTCTATGACCTTGATGGAGTGGTTGCGGCGGTTCCCGTGGCGGAGCTGCACAACCCCAGCCCGGCACCGGAAGATTACTTTGGTTACTCGGTTTCAATTTCAGGTACGCGGGTGGTTGTCGGGGCTTACCGTGACGACACCGGAGCGGCGCATGCCGGTTCCGTCTATGTCTATGACTTGGCCACCGGTTCGCCCGCGGTGCCTATGCTCACGTTGAACAACCCGGGCCCGGCAGCGTATGACGGCTTCGGTTGGTCGGTGGCAATCTCGGGCACTCATTTGGTGGTGGGAACTATCGGAGACGATACGGGAGCGGTTTCTGCCGGCAGTTGGTATGCCTACGACCTTGCCGCCGAGAGCCCGGCATTTCCGAAATGGACACTTAATAATCCGAGCCCGGCAGCGAATGACCAATTCGGTTTCTCAGTGGCTATTTCCGGCACGAAAATTGTGGCAGGGGCAAACGGGGACGATTCCGGAGCAACTGATGCCGGAAGCGCCTACGTCTATGAGTTGACAAGCGCGACGCCAACGGTGCCCGTGACCACGCTGAACAGTCCCGGCCCAGGGCCGGATGACCACTTCGGCGGAGCAATCGCCGTTTCAGGCAACCTGGTAGTGGTGGGGGCGGGCGGCGACAAGGCGGGAGCGGACAATGTTGGGAGCGCATATGTCTTTGACCTGACAAGTGTATCTCCCGAAGCGCCGGTCCTCAGCCTCCACAACCCTTACCCGGCAGCGAATGACTTCTTCGGTAGCTCAGTGGCAATTTCGGGAACGCGGATAGTGGTGGGAGCAAGTACGGATGACACGGGAGCAACTGATGCCGGGAGCGTGTATGTATATGACCTGGCCAGCCAGACTCCAGGGATACCGACGGTCGTGTTGAACAATCCCGATCCTGCGGAAGGTGAATTGTTCGGTGCTTCTGTAGCGATTTCTGCTGAGAGAGTGGTGGTTGGGGCCTATGGAGAAAACACGGCAGCCTTTTTCTCCGGGCGAGTTTATGTGTATGACCTCACCAGCGGAACTCCGGCAGTACCTCTGGTCACTCTGAACAATCCCGCTCCGGCAGTGAGAGATTACTTTGGCACATCGGTGGCAATCTCCGGCATGCGGGTGGTGGTGGGGGCTTCAGGGCACGGTACCGGAGTAAACGATGCAGGGATCGCTTATGTGTATGATTTGACCAGTGCCACGCCGACAGCTCCCATTTTTATCCTGAACAATCCCAGCCCCGAAGGCCTTGACTTCTTCGGTAACTCGGTCGCGATTTCAGGTCCATGGATCGCAGTGGGGGCGTCAGGTGACAACACAGGAGCCATCGCTTCGGGAAGCGCCTATATTTATGATTTAGCGGGTGGCATACCCGAGTTGCCGGTGATCACTATTAACAATCCTGGCCCAGCGGGAAATGACGCCTTCGGGGGCTCGGTCGCGATCGCCGGCACGAGGGTAGTGATCGGGGTTCGAAACGACGACAACCGAGCCGGCGACTCTGGGAGCGCTTATGTATACGATATTATGAGTGAGACACCCGCAGCGCCTGTGGCCAGGTTGACCAATCCCACGCCAACAGAAAGTGACTACTTCGGCTTATCGGTGGCAATTGATGGCAACACCATCGCAATAGGCGCACCGTTCGATGACACCCTGATGCGTGATAAGGGCTTCGCCTACATCTTCGGCCCGCATCCGCTGGACCAGGACAGCGACGGATTGCGCGATGCCTGGGAAATCGCCCAGTTCGGCGCCACCACCGGACACAGCGCGCTGGATGACTTCGATCACGACGGCTACAGTGAATTGCTCGAACTCGCCTTCGGTTTAAATCCGAAGACCGCCAATCCAGGCGGTCTGCCGCCAGTGACCAACGAAGGCGGCTACTTGACGATGACCATCATCAAACAGCCCGGTGTGACCTATGAAGTGCAGAGCGCCAGCACGCTTCAGCCCGGTCTGCCGGATTCCTTCAGCGCCGCGAGCACGGTCATCCTCGCCAACGATGCGACGCTCAAGGTGCGGGACAATTTCATCATTGGCGCCGGCCCCCGCCGCTTCCTGCGCGTGAAGGTCACGGCGGCGCCGTGAGGTATGTCACGCCGCGCCGCGGCTCACGATTGTTGTCACCGGCCACTGCGGGCTGCCGCCGACGGCTATTCACATCACGCCGCGCTGCGGCTAATTCCGGCCTCGCCTCAGCGATTGCCGGAAGTCTGAAGACCGTTCGTTTGCAGGGACACCCTCCTGCGCCCGTGCGTTCCGTCGTCTCACTTCTCCTTCTCTCATTCTGGCTTGCCGCCTGCCGGCCTGCGGAAGCTCCGAAGGCTACGGCGCCACGCGCGGATTCTACTGTAATGAAACTGGGCGCAGGCCTCACTTTTTCCTCGCTTACATGGCGCGAACGGACTTGGCACACAGTCGAAGCCGATGTGGCGGTCTGTCCCGTGCGGCTGCGGCTCTCAGGCATGGATGCGGGCCCAACGCGGGATTTTCTGCGAATCATTGACGAAGAAAAAGCGTTGGGGCGCAAAACAGTATGGATGATGAACGCTGGCATGTTCGGCGACGACGGAATGCCGGTGGGCCTGTGCGTCGTCGGCGGCAAAGAGATCAGTGCGCTCCGCACGGAGGAGGGAACGGGAAATTTCTATTTGAAGCCAAACGGAGTCTTCTCCCTGACTGATTCCGGTCCCATCATCCGCGAGACAGACGAATGGATGAAGGCAACTCCCTCCGGCGTACAATATGCCACGCAGTCGGGCCCGCTGCTGGTTCAGCGGGGCAGAATTCATCCGGCCTTTCGCGAAGAATCTCCCAACCGTAACATCCGCAACGGAGTCGGAGTTCGAACGGATGGCCGTGTGATTTTTGCGATCTCCGCCGATCGCGTCACCTTCCATGAAATGGCAACGTTTTTCCGCGACGCTCTCCATTGTCCGGATGCCCTCTACCTCGACGGTGCCATCAGCGCCATGCATGCGCCGGCGGCTGGAATCATATCCTTCGCCAAAGGCCTCGGGTCCGTTTTCGGTGTCTGGGCCACCGAGTAGGGCCTCCCCATCGACCTAATCCTCCACCCCGATCTTCATCTCGTCGCTGTTCGCTCCCCTCACTCCGGCATGATGAACGGAATCTGTTTCCTTCCAAAGCGGCGGTAGATGCGGAAATCGGAGTCGAGAGTAACGACCGGGAGGGTGGCGTGTAATTCCGACAGTCGCACAAGGCACGCATCGGCGAGCGACATCGGGACATCATGGTAGCTGTCCATCAGACGGCTGATGGCCAGGCCTTCGTCGAGGAGATGAAAGGACAAATCGAAAGCACCGTCGGCCAGCATTTGACGGAGCGATTTCAGGTGGCGAGGGGACTTCCGCAGCAGGAAGAAGGCCTCTCCGAGGACGGCTTCGCAGGTAATGAGGGGGCCGGTGAATTGGCGAAACTGTTCGGTGGCCCATGCGTGGTGCTGCTCATCGGAGGCGAGGTAGGCGACCAGCGGGCCGGTATCCAGGAGGATGCCGTCACTTTTGGCCATAGCCGGTCATGTGCGCGGGGTTGGAGGCCAGGTCTTTCACACCCGTCGGCCCGGCGGATTGGTATTTCTTCAGCCGATCATGGATGGAAGGCTGCGCAGTCTTGTTGTTAGCAGTCGTTGCCAGGCTGGACTCAATAAATCGGCGCGCGACATCTGCCTTCGTCTGCCGGCGCTTTACAGCGGCAGCGGCAAGCGAGGCATCAAGAGCATCTGGAAGCTGGATGGTGAGCGTCTTCATGTGGCGCAGAATACTTACCGTTTAGTGAGAGGCAAGTTTCAATCCTCCACGCCGATCTTCATCTCGTCGCTGTTCGCTCTCAGTTCGGGCGCATACATGCCGTTCCCCTTCGCGGGCAGGGCGCTGAACTTGCCGGGGATTTCGGCGCGGAGGCGGTAGCTGAGGTTGTGTTTCCCCAGCGGGAGGGCGCGGACGAAGAAGGCGGCGGGCTTTTGAATGGATCAGCAGTTACCCCCCCATGCGTCAAATCGTTTGCCAAAAGCGGACAATCGTTCACTTTTGGCTTACAATGAACCTGCTCACCATTCTCTTTCCGAAAGCCCGCGGTGCTATCCTGCGGCTGTTGTTTGGGCAGCCGGGGCGGGAGTATCATCTTCGGGATCTTTCGCGGCAGGCGGAACTGACCGCAGCGGCAGTGCAAAAGGAACTGGCTGGTCTTACGGCAGCCGGAGTCGTCAGTTCCCGGCGGGATGGCAACCGGCTCTATTTTCGGGCCAATACAGCGCACCCTGTTTATCCCGAACTGCACGGCATCGTCATGAAAACAGCCGGCTTCAGCGCTGAATTGAGCCGGGCTCTGGAAGGCGTGGATGGTGTCGAAGCCGCATTCATCTTCGGCTCCATGGCCGCAGGCACTGCCGCCGCTGACAGTGATCTGGACCTGCTGATTCTGGGCACCTCGGGGCTGCGCAAGGTTTCCTCTGCTCTGCGCGGATTGGCCGGAGACCTGGGCCGTGAGATCAATCCTGTCTGCCTGACCCGGGAGGAGTGGCATCGCCGCCTTGCTGACGGCGACGCCTTTCTCCTGCGCCTGCGTGACGAGCCCAAAATCTGGCTGAAGGGAGGACCGGATGTCCCTCGCTGACTGGGCTCGCAACGGCTGGCTGCGCCCGCACGCGACCACTCCCTCACAAATCCGCGACCTTCTTGCCATCGTGGATCGCGACCTCGCGGACGCCGCCCGCCCGGACCTGTCTGCCGACTGGCAATTCGGGATCGCCTACAATGCGGCGCTCAAGCTTTGCACCATTCTTCTGTATGCCTGCGGATACCGCCCGGAGAAGAACTTGGCTCACTATCGCACGTTGCAATCGCTGCCCCTTATCCTTGGCGGGGGGCGGGCTTCGGATGCTGACTACCTGGACACCTGCCGCGCTAAACGAAACACCGCTGAATACGACTGCGCGGGCACGGTAAGTCTTTCCGAAGCAGCAGAACTCTGCGAATTTGCAGGTTCGCTGCGCACGGATGTCCGGGCATGGCTTCGAAAGCACCACGCTGCGTTGCTGGCATGAGGTTTGGTCTGCGTTTTCCGCTCAATCCTCCACCCCGATCTTCATCTCGTCGTTGTTCGCTCTTAGCTCCGGAGCATACATGCCGTTCCCCTTCGCAGGGAGCACGCTGAATTCCTGCCTGAAAGGCACCTGATGTTTGCGGAGCCTGACTCGAACAGCCTGGGCCGGGCAACCCCCTGCCTGAAAGGCAAACTGCAAACCGCTGAGCCACAATGGGCAGCCCGGGCCGGGCAATTTCCCGGGGATTTCGGCGCGGAGGCGGTAGCTGAGGTTGTGTTTCCCCAGCGGGAGGGCGCGGACGCAGAAGGCGACGCGGTTGTCGCGGAGCGCGTGCCTGAAAGGCAATCTGCAAACCGCGGAGCCACTACCGCACAGCCCGGGCCGGGCAACCCCATGCCTGAAAGGCAATCTGCAAATCGCGGAGCCACTACGGGCAGCCCGGGCGGGCAACGCCTGCCTGAAAGGCATTTGAAATGTTGCGGAGCCACTACTGCACAGCCCTGGCAGGGCAACTCCCGGTAGGCGCCGAGGCCTTCATAGGTGTAGCCGCTGCGGACGTCGTCGGGTTCGTAGCCGGCGGGTTTCATGTCTTCGAAGAGGAGGTACTCGTAGTCGTTTTTGCTTTCGAGGGTGAGTTCGACTTCGACGAGTTCGCCGCTTTTCAGCACGTCGCCGTCTTTGATAGGCACGCGGTCGTATTTGAGGACTTTTTGGCCGAGGGCCTGTCCGCGGGCGCCGCTGACCAGCACGGCGGCGTCTTTGCGCTCGACGAGTTTGAAGTAGGCGCGGTGCGGCCTCGCAGCGGTGCCGGTATTCATCCGGCGTGTAGTGGCGGGGGCGGGCTACTGGATGGCGCGGAGCCGGGCGAGAATTCGGGGGCTGCCGGCGGAAGGAATGGTCACTTCCAGCGTTTGGATTTGGTTCGCGGTCGAGATGACGGTGGGCGTGGCGGTGACGGGGGTCCAACTGCCGGCGGCGAGGGTGGTGGATTGTTCGAGGACGAGTGTGACGTCGGGGGCGTTGAGGTTTTTGGTGTAGCGCACGGTGAGCAGGCCGCCAGCGGGGGCGGTGGCGAGGGGAGTCGCGCTGGAACTGCGCGGCGGGGTGCCGGTGCCGTATTCCAGGACGTTGCTAAGGCCGTCTCCATCGGGATCAGCCGTGGGGCCACTGATGGCGGGATCGAGAATTTCGGCGGCGGTGAAGTGAAGGGTCTGCCATTCCAGCCAGGGAGGGGAAATGATTTGCCTGATCTGGGCTTCGGTCAGAGCCTGGTCGAAGATGGCGATCTCATCGAGGGAGCCATTGAAGAAGCGATCCGCAGGGGATATGGGGTCGTGGCCGATCGAGGTCGTGCCGGCAAAGGCTTGCAGCGGATGGGTCGTGGTATTGACCGCCGAAGTCAGGGTGGCCGCGTTGGTTCCCATGTAGAGGGTGGCTTGGGCCGGTTCGATGACGAGAGCGACGAAGGTCCATTGGCCGTCGGGCGGCGTGAGTCCGGAATCCCAGGTGTAAGTGCTGAAGGCGGCATTCCAGGTGTAACGCAGCTCATTGGTGTTGCCGAAGTTCAGCCCGCTGATTGTCCCGGCGGCACGGCTGTAGAAGATGCCTGTTCCTCCCGCCTGGGCGCCGTTGCGCTTGATCCAGCCGGTGATAGTCACCGTGTTGGTGGTGAGATTGAGTGCCGGGATTGTCACCTCCGCGTCGGTGCCGTTGAATTGTGCGCCAAGGTTGCCAGCTTCGAGTCCGGGGAAAGAAGCTCCGGTCGGGCCGGCCAGGCCGAAGGTCACGCCGCCTGCAGCGGTGCCGTGATGGCCGCCGATATAATCGTGGGCCGTGGGGCCTGCGTTCTCATTGAACCGCCAGTAGCCGACTGGGTTGTTCGCGAGAATCCGGTCCGTGGTCGGCGATGAGGGAAGCACGGTCAGGGTTCCCGTGTCGGTGGCGCTGCCCAGGAAGTTGGTCAAAACCACGCTGTAATTTCCGGCGTCGCCAGGCTGCAGACTTACGAAATTCAAGGAGGCGTTGGTCTCGCCAGGGAGTTCTGTGTTGTTCTTGCTCCATTGGTACGAGGACGGCCCGGTTGACCCGGCGGTGAAGCTGAAAGGCCTGCCGGCATAGGCCACGGCGGACGCGGGGTTCACGTGGGCTTGCGCTGACACGATGCCCCCGAAAACTCCGCCGATGAGATACTCGAGTTGCGAGCCGGGAATACCGGGCGTGCCGTCGGCGGGGAGCGGGTCGCCTTGTTTTTGCAGGGCCACGGCGGCCGCGCCACCGCTTTCCGGCGACCCCATCTGGACTTCGATGTAGTAGCGTTGCCCTGCGGTAAGCGTCACATAGGCGGAAGCGGGAGCGGCCGACCAACCGCGATAACCAGCGACCCACCAGTGCCCGGTGACACGGGCGGTTTTGTTGGTCGGGTGCTGGTCGGTGCTGAGCGAGACTTCACAATCGTTGCCATAGGTCGTGGCGAGAAGACGATAATCTCCGGTGACATCCACATGAAGCCATCCTGACCAGCGGCAGCCTTCATACCCGCCAATCGTGGGATCATCGGCATTGGTGATGACTCCACCGGAGTCGGAGGCACGGGGGAATTTCGGCAGGCTGTGCAGTTCGTCCAAATTGGCGGCGTAGTAATACCGCTCCTGCCAGAGGCCACCGGCGGTCAGGCTGCCGGCGTCCGGGATCACCAGGCTGCCGGGACTTGAGGTGGCCGCGCCGCCCGGGCCGGAGACCACGCAATCATAGGCGCCGGCCACGCCGCCGCCGACATTGTTCAAGACGAGGTCGGGACTGCTGGACACCGGCAAGTAGGGATGGAAAGCGCCATTGAGCCGCCATTGATAGACCAGTGGCCCAGTGCCAGTGGCCGCGACGCTGAAGGTGACCGAGCCGCCGCGCGTGGCGGTCAGATTCAGCGGCTGCACCGTGACGACGGGAGCGGTGGGAGCGGGCGGGTTGGTTGGATTGAGCGTGACGGTGAAATCGTAAGGCTCCGTCAACGTGTAGCCATCCTTGCTGGCCACGAGTTGCACGCGGTAAAGACCATCGGCAGAGAACGTGGCGGTGGTGGTGAGCGCGTTGGAATTGCCGAACGTGACGGTGCCCGGCCCGCTGACTTTGGACCAGGTCGAGGTAAGGCCCGAGGTCACGGGAACGCCAATGTAGTCGGCGATCTCAACCTCGAGCGGGACGTTGGTGCCGACGTTGAGCTTGCCGACATGGGCCTCTTCCGTAGGCCAGCTTACCCACGGAGATTTCATGAAGGAATTCAGCCGGGTCGTGTTCGTGTTGGGGAAACTGGGCAGCGTGCCGCCGGCGACAGCGCGGGTGAAGGCGACGTTGATGAGCGCGACGTTTTCCCCGCCCAGCGCGGTGTCGCTGTCGTAATCGGTGCGGGCCGGGAAGTAGTCCAGCGAGCCGTCCGCCTTGCGGTGGAGTTGGTAGAAATGGCGGGTGTTCTCCATGATGTAGCGCTGATCGCGATCCGGCAGGCGGGGCAACGCCATCTGGTAGTAGTTCACGCCGACGATGCTGGCCACGTGGGCGTTCTGAAAGCTTGCCCACTGGCGGGGCAGGTAGGACCGCATGAGTCCGAATTTTTCCAAGTCATCGGCAGTGGGGTTCGGAACGATCAGATGAAAGGCCGCGACGGCCCCGGCGGTGCGGGCGGAACTGTCATACCCACTCTGCGGCTCAAAATACCCGACACTGCCCCTGCTGCTGCCCCAGCCCGGGTCCGCTGCCGTGCAGGATTTCAACCATTCCCAACTCAAGGCGCGGCGCTGCGCGAGGGTCATGGCTTGCGGCGCGCCGCCGGCATTCGTGCCGGATTGTTCGCTGAAGTCCGCACCCGCCGCCTCGAGCAGGCCCATTGCCATGTTGGCCTGGATGTTGATCACATTGATGCCCGCGTAAAATCCGGTGTGGATGTAGTCGCCGACAACACCGCCATGCCCCATGACACCCGGATGGTTGGGCGAGTAGCCGTTGCCGAGGTCGGGCTGCTGCCAGTATTGGACGCGGTTGGCCAGCAATTCCGCCGCCCGCTGGATGGTGGAATCCACCGAGGTATCGCCGGTTTTGAGGCGGTATTGGGAAAGGAAGATGGAATCCATCGAGAGGTGCCAGTTTTCCAAGCCCGGATCCACGAAGCCGGGTTGGTTCTGTTCCAGCGGTTCGAGGATGGCACCCGTCAGCCGGGTCACGGCCCAGTCGCGGATTTTGTTGATCGAATTGCGATACGGCTTGGGGCCGGTGGTGTCGTTCCAATTCGGATGCGCGAGCAGGCAGAGGCCGAACCAGCCGTCGTTGTAGGCCGCGCCCGCCGCGCTGGAACCACCGCTGGCCGTCGCCAGCGTGTGCATCCGGCCCACGGCATATGCGTAGAGGGCGTCGAACTTCGGACTGCCCAACGGATACGCGGCGCCAAAGGCCCCGGCGTTTGGCAGGGTGACGGTGATCGTCAGTCCGCCGACTCCGGGTCGCACGACCTTGAGCGGCAGTGGCACGTTGCCCGACTCCGCCCGCTCGATGGCCTCGCCGTAGTCTTGGACGGAACCTTCATAGCTATTGAAATCGCCGGCGGCCAGCACACCAAAATTCTCGCCAAATGCGCCATAGATGAAGTCACCAACTTGCAGTCCGGCGGTTTCGCCCGGACCGCCGGGGGCGACGGAGACGACTCGCAACCCGCCGGAGCCGGGAACGGTCCGACAGACGCCGCCCACCGGGCCGAGTTGGATGCCAATATTGTCGGATGCCACGAGCGACGGCGCGGTGGCGAGGAGGCAGAGCACGAGTAGGGAGTGGAGCAAGGTGCGAATTTTCATAGCGGGACGGGGTTGATGTTGATGAAGGATTGTTGGGCGGATTGGAAAGTGTGCGGGTGTTTTCATAAGCGATTTTCTCAGGGTTTGGTTTCCTTTTCGGCAGCAGGCGGTTTTCCGGCGGTCACTGGTTTTGATTTTGCCGGAGGTAGCGTGAGAAGGATGCGGACGGGGATGCCCTTGCGGGGCAGCACCGGCTCGTTGGCCACATGAATCTTGTCATTCTCCCGGTCATTGCGCGGGTTGTTGATCAAGGCTGTGGAGTCACTGATGACGGAGATGAGCGAACCCTCGCGCGTGGCCGCGAATCCACCGTAATCCATCACTGAGCCCGCATAAAACCACGGGCCAGCAGCCAATGTCTGGCCGGTCTTCTGGTCCGGCGAACCTGCGGACAGCGCGACGCACTCGGAGAGCGGGAGGCGTTTTTCCGGCCCGTTGGTGTCCCATGCCACCTCGATTTTGACCGCCTGATCCGCGGGCACATCCTGGTCGCGCCCCATCTGCGCGGCAGAGATGCCGAGAAGCAGGCAGGCGATGTGGATGTGCTCAGCGGTGGCGCTGGTGGTGAAGATGGATTCGTGCGCCTTGCCGGATTCCATGACGAGCGCATACTCGATCACACCGGAAGTCATGTTGACCTTCGCCGGAATGGTCACTGTCCTGGTCTTCGGGTCCAGGATGACCGCGCCGATTTGCAGTCGCCCGTCCGGCAGGGGTTTGATGGCGGACTCCGGCGGCGCGGGCCTTCCGGGCTGCGCCGCGCCGGGACGGGGCGTGAACTTGCCGGCCTCGCCGACGCTGCCTTTCTCCGGCGGCACCGGCGCATCGGCGGTGGCGTGTGCGGGCGGGGCCGCCGGAGGCTCCGGTGCTGCCGCGCACAAGGGCGCTGCGGACAGGCAAAGTCCGGTGAGCAGGAGAGGGAGCGGGCGGTTTTTCATGGTTTGGAAATCAGGCGGGAGAGTTGAAGATACGCGAGCTGGCGGATGGCCTGGAGCATTCCGCTGCCGGGGTCTGTCTTGCGAAAAAAACCCGCGCAGCCTGTGGCTTCGGCATTGGCGCGCGTCTCCGGCTCGTCGTGCGCAGTCAGGAAAATGAACGGCGCGATGGTGCCGTCGTCCGCCAGCCGCCGGCCCAGTTCGATGCCGGACATACCGCCGAGCTGAATGTCGAGGATGAGGCAGTGGAACGCCGGATGGTCGGTGTCCGCGAGGAAAGCCTCCGCGGAGAGATACGTCGTCGCCTGGATCTCCGACGCGCGGAGCAGCCTGCCGAGGGACCGGCAAAGGCTTTCGTCGTCATCTACGACGGCGACGTGGATCGGCGGGCGATTTTCCATGCGATGGAACCATCCTGCCCAGTCCGCTGGGTGCCCGCTACTGCCCTTTAGGGAAGGATGCCCGCGGCCTGCGCGAGGCGCGTCAATTCCGCGACCGAAGGCACGCCCAGCTTGGTAGTGATCGCCGTGCGGTGGAGTTTCACCGTGCGCTCGCCGATGCCGAGCTTGTCGGCGATTTGTTTGTTCAGAAGTCCGCGAACGACAAAGCCGAGCACCTCGCACTCGCGCTCTGTGAGGGATTCCAGCCGCGCGGCGGCGGCGCGCTGCCGCCCTCGCGCGGCGCGGTCACTGGCGTCACGGGCGAGGGCCCGCTTTACGGCATCGAGCAGCATTTCTTTTGGCGCGCGCTTTTCCAGAAAGTCCTCTGCACCGCCGCGCATTGCCCGCACGCTGCTCGGGATGTCGCCCTGGCCGGTGAGAAACAGAATCGGCAGCGGATTCCCGGTCTCTGCGAGCGCCGCCTGGAGTTCGAGACCGTCCATTTCCGGCATGTGCAGATCGGTGACGACACAACCGGGCGCGCCGGCATCCCGCCGCGCGAGAAACTCCGCAGCGGAGGGAAACGTCCTCACGGCAAACCCGCTCACACGCAGGAGGCGGGAGGTGGCAGTGAGGAACGACGCGTCGTCGTCCACAATGTAAACCAGGGGAGAGGTCACGTCCCGGCGTTATCCCGGGCCGCCGGCAATGTGAAGCGAAACGTCGCGCCGGGACCGTCGTTGTTTTCCGCCCACAATTCGCCGCCGTGAGCTTTGATGATCGTGCGCGAAATGGCGAGGCCCATGCCCATGCCGTTGGCCTTGGTGGTGAAAAATGGATCGAAAATTTTCGCCAGCCCGCCGGGGGAAATCCCGGGGCCGGTGTCACTCACGGAGACCTCGATCATCTTTGAAGCATCGAGCCTGGCATGGACCGACACGCACCGGATTTCCAGGGCCGCGTCCGCCAGCGCATCCAGGGCGTTGATGACGAGATTGAGCAGCACCTGCTGAAGATGCACCCGGTCGCCCAGCACCGGCGGCAGATCGTCCGGCACCTTGATTTCCAGAGTCACGTTCCTCCTCGCGGCATCCGCGCGGAGCAGTCCGGCGACTTCGCCGGTGAGTTCGGCGACACTGAGAGTCCCCGTCTCCAGCGCGTGCCGCTTCAGCAGTCCCCGCATCCGGTCTATCACGCTGCCGGCACGCTGGTTGTCCTTGCGGATGTCCACGAGGATAGCGCGGATTTCATCAAGGTCCGGCGCGGGGTCTGCCATAAAAAGTTCTCCGGCCTCTGCGTTGCGCAGGATCGCACCGAGCGGCTGATTGAGCTCGTGAGCGAGCGCCGAGGAAAGTTCACCCAGCATGGCGACGCGGGTAAGATGGGCCACTTCATGGCGGCGCTCCAGGGTCTCGGCCTCGGCCCGGGCGAGGCGCTCGCGTTCCTGCGCGTGGCGAATCCTCCCGCGCGCCACTTTCCACACCATGCCCCCGCTGCCGGCCATGACGAGGAGCACCGCCAGCGTGCGGAACCACACGGTCTGCCAGTAGAACGGCTGCACTGTGAAGGCGAGGCTCGCGCCGGTTTCATGCCACCGGCCATCCTCATTGGCCGCGTTCACCTCGAAAGTATAATCGCCCGGCGGCAGCAGGGAAAAACGCGCCGACCGCTGCCGGCTGGGAGTGGTCCATTCGCCATCAGCCTCCTTCAGGCGATGACGGAAACGAATGCGGTCGGGCTTGAGATAGTTGAATGCGGTGAACTCGAAAGTCATCTCCTGCACCCCTGGGGGAAAGGCAAGTTCCGCCGCTTTCGGATCCATTGATCTCCTGTCAGCCACGACCGCTTCGATCCTCACCTCCGGCGGAGGTGTGCCGGCAGTCGCGGGGAACTGCTTTGGGTCCACCGCCACGATGTGCCGCGTGGTCGAAAAAAGCAGCAGCCCGGATGCGCTGCGCAGTCCTGCCGGGGAATGCGCTGCGGTGCATTCGGACGCTGGCATGCCGTCGGATTCATCCAGCGCCAGCGGATGCACCGCGCCGCTGCGGCCCGCGGCCACATCGAAGAGTTCGCCTTTAGATACCCGGGAAATCCCATGGATGGAACCCAGCCAGAGATTCCCCTCAGCATCCTCCAGGATCGGGCAAATCGAGTCGTTCACCAGCCCCTTGCTTGAATCCACAGAGTGAATCCGGCCATCCTTTAGCCATGCCAGCCCGCCGCCGGAAGTGCCGATCCAGAGCGTGCCCGCCGCATCTTCGTGCAGTGCCCGCAACAGGTTGGTCGGCAACCCCTCCGCCGTCGTCCACCGCTCCAGCTTCCCTTGGTCCCAGTGGAACAATCCGGCGCCATGAGTAGCCACCCAGACGCCCGGCTGCTTTCCCTTCGCCATCGCCATGAACGGCGAGGTGAAGTTGCCGCTGGGGACCGGCTCGACGGTTCCGGCCCGCAATCGCTGCAACACCCCGGTTTTGCCGCCAAACAGCAGAGAACTGTCCGCGTCTTCGCACACGGCGGTTACGCCGGCATCCACGAGCATCGTCACGTTGAAATCTCCCCCCTGCGCATCGCGGCGTCCGATCAGGTCCGCGCCACTGACGCCCAGCCCTCCGTGGTCCAGGCTCAGGACGGTTCGTAGAAAAGGAAACCGCTGCAACTCCGGCACCCCCGCTTCCAGCGCCATGTCCCCGAGCGGCCCGCGATGCAGCCCGCCCCCCCACGTTGCCGCCCAATACTCACCGGCTGGGCATTCCGCCAGCCCCAGCACTTCTCCCTGCGCCGCTCCCGTCCCCACCGGATAAGCCGTCACGCCCGGGCGTGAAAGCCGGTTCAGTCCGCCCGCCTGCGTGCCCACCCACAGCACCCCGTCCCGTCCCGTCCCGCCGTCACCGCGCGGATCGAAGCCCCGCAACCGGGCACCGCATGGAACCGTCCGTCGCGGAACACATAAAGTCCCTCCTCGTGCGAGCCTGCCCAGACTTCGCCACTCCCCGTCTGCGCCAGGCAGTAAATGAAACTGGCGGGCAGTCCGTGAGATTTGCTATACTCCCGCCAGCTTTCACCCTGCCTGCGGAGCACAATCCCGTCACCCATGCCCGCCCACACGTCGCCGTCCGCCGTCACAAGCAGGGAGGACGGTCGTTGATAGCTCTCCAGCGGCAACGCCACGCGCTCACCGCGCCCCTGCCGCCAGTGGAACAGGCCGCCTGCCTCTATGGAAACCCATAATTCACCAGCCGGACCTGCGGCCAGCGCAATGATCGGCATGTTCCATCCCTCCGCCTCGCCTATGCGCGTGAAGCCCCCGCTCCCCCAATGCTGCAACCCTCGCGCAGTCCCGATCCACACCGCGCCTGGCTCCGCGGGAGCCAGAGCGTAAACATCGTCATGCAGGAGCTTGTCCTTCGTCGTCAGCGTCCGGATCGCCCCGTCCTGCCAATGACTCAATCCTCCGCCCGACGTGCCGATCCATAACCCGCCCTGACCATCCCCGGCGAGTGCCCGCACACCCAGACTCATCAATCCGTCCGCCAGCCCATAGCTCGTGAAGCGCACCCCATCGAACCGCGACAGCCCGCCCTTCGTCCCCGTCCAAAGATAACCATCCGGCGTCTGCGCGATAGCCAGCACCGAATTCTGCGGCAGCCCGTCCATTGTCCGCCATGAGCGGACGAGGAACGACTCCGCCCCACGCAGCACCGCGCCCATACCCATGAGCACCAACAGCAGCGTCAGGAGTTTGATCCGGCCAGTCATCGTTTTGCCGCACCCCTTCCGCCGGCCGCGCCGCAACGCAACGTGCTTTCAATCCTCCACCCCGATCTTCATCTCGTCGCTGTTCGCTCTCAGTTCGGGCGCATACATGCCGTTCCCTTTCGCAGGGAGCGCGCTGAATTTGCCCGGAATCTCCGCCCGTAAACGATACGAGAGGTTGTGTTTCCCGAGCGGGAGGGCGCGGACGAAGAAGGAGACTCGGTTGTCGCGGAATTCGCGGTAAGCGCCGAGGCCTTCCCAGGTGTAGCCGCTTCTCACGTCGTCGGGTTCGAAGCCGGCGGGCTTCATGTCTTCGAAGAGCAGATACTCGTAGTCGTTTTTGCTTTCGAGGGTGAGTTCCACTTCGACGAGTTCGCCGCTCTTCAGGGTGTCGCCGTCTTTGATGGGGACGCGGTCGTATTTGAGGACTTTCTGATCAATGGCCTGACCTCTCGCGCCGCTGACGAGGACGGCGGCGTCTTTGCGTTCGACGAGTTTGAAGTAGGCGCGGTCCACTTTCACTTCGAGGCCGGCTTTGGTGATGCGATCTTCGAGGGTGAAGTTGGTGGAATAGACGTTGGCATAGACCGGGCCGCTGCCGGTGCGGCGGATGGTGACTTCGTGTTTGCCGGCGGTGACGGCGGCGCCTTCCATGAGCAGGGTGCCGTCGAAGCTGAAGAGGTTGTCTTTGGTGATTTTGACGGACTTCTTTTCCACACCGTCCACCAGGATGGCGACGGTCATGTCGGGTGTGTTTTCGCCGGTGGCTTTGATGTAGTCGGCCATGGCTTCGATGCAGTAGGCGGTGTCGCGGGTGCTGTTCCACCAGGTGCTGTTCTTGCGGTTGTTGAGGAGGAACTTCACGAGGCCTGACGCTTCGGGGCTTTTCGGTTTCACGCGGGCGAGGAGTTTCAGGTAGAAGGCGTGGGCTTCGATCTCGCTGCCGTACCACCACCACCAGTAGCCGCCGTTGCGCAGGTCGAGGCGGGCGGTTTGGTTTTCGGCATCCTGCACGAGGAACTGCTCGATGTTCTT